>JANLHD010000124.1 GCA_024653865.1 archaeon
CGAGCAATTCCTTTGCATTCGACTTCTCGGCGCGCGCAGCCTTCCCCGCGGTGTAATTAATCCGAACAATCCCGTCCTGCACCTTGGTGGAACCCAAAACCCGCAGTTCCTCAAGTTCGCCCAGTGAATTCGCGTGGGTTCCGCCGCACGCCTCAACGTCCTTTCCAATCGTGACAATCCTCAGGTTCCTTCCAGGAACAAAACCGCCCTGGTAAATGTGCATGCCATATTTGTCCTGTGCAACCTCACGCGCGAGCATCTCCTTTTTCACCGGCAAATTTTCCCGGATTTTTTTGTTCGCGCAATCCTCAATCGCCTTTAGTTGCCCCTCTGTGAGCGCATCGTAATGCGTGATGTCAAGGCGTCCCTTCTCAAGGGTCTTTGCGGCGCCCGCCTGCCACACGTGAGGACCCAGAACTTCCTGGGCACACAAATTAACGAGGTGTGCCGAGGAGTGGTGCTGCATGAGCTGCTTTCTTCTCTCCAAATCTATTTTTCCGTGGACAAAATCCCCTTTCTTGAAATTGTTTTTTTCAAGCTTGTGCAAAATAATTGCGCCCTGCTTGAACACATCCAAAACCCTCGAACCCGAAAGCGCTCCGACGTCGTGCAATTGCCCGCCCGAAGTCGGGTAAAACGCGCTCTGGTCTAGGGCAACCAAATCGCCTTCACTCCAAACAATTTTCGCATCGAACTCCAGGAGTTTCCAGTCGCCGTAATAGAGAATTTTGGTCTCAAGAATGCCTTCGAGCAAAAATTTTTCTTCACGCCCGGTGGCGACCTTGTGGCTACCTGGGGCATCTGCCTTCTCGTGCCTCTGTGCAACCACGGCGTAAAAATCATCAGGCAAATCCACTTCAATGCCGCGCACGGCGGCCTGCACTTTCACCTGCTCTGGCCGAACCCCCTGGCTGTCATAGAGTTCCGCGAGGGCATCCACCCCGATTTTTTTATTCCTGTCCAAAAAACCAGAAATGACCTGCTTTGAGCGCTTTTTGTTCTCCATGAATTTGTGCCTTTCATTTTCAAGGATTTCGGAAACATTGCCGAGCTTTTCACAGAGCTCCGGATACATTGGCTTTAGGAACTTCGCGTGCTCCTGCGCCAAATCAGGAAGGCTAATGTCCCAATTGTAATCATCAATGAAGCCAAGCGCGCGCCTGAGAATTATGCGAAGGTTGTACCCTCCGCCGACATTCGATGGAAGCGCGTTGTCGTTCAGGGCAACGAGTGCCGCCCTTGAATGCTCGCCGACACTATAAAGCGCCGCAAGGGGAAGAATTTTTTCCTTCAATTCCCGAACATCAACTTTCAATGCGGAAGCGATTTTTTTCCACACCTTTTCAATGTCATCGGTTTCATCCACGTTCAAAAGCGCGGAGTAGGGCAAAAAGCGCTGCATCAAGCCCTCATCGGGCTTGTGGCCCGTGATTTGGTAGAGTTTTTTGGCGACACTCGGAAAAGTCGTTTCATACGAATTGCTCTTACCAGTGGTCAGCCACGGAACCCGCTCATGGCCCTGGCCCATATCAAGCACCTTGATATCCAATTCCTTGTAGCCAGAATCGGTTTGCTCGTACTGCATGTACACCTGGTTGCCGATTTCCATGCCTCTTGCAAAAAACTCCATGCAGGGCCCGAAAGTTCCGCCCCCAGCCCATGCGTCCTCGTGCACGGTGAGCTCTTTTTGCGGAATTCCCATGCCCTTCACAATCCAGTTGAAGTACTCGTCCCAATAAAGCGCCATGTCATAATCCTGCGCCTTCTCAAAGTGAAGCTGCCCAAGCATGTCAAAGCAAACATAGTGCGAGCCCGTAACTCCGACATTGTCGATGTCATTGAACCTAAGGGAAAGCTGGGGAATTATTACCGCATTGCTCTTGGGCTTTATCTCGCCCTTGACAACATAGGGCTGGAAAGGATACACCGATGCGCCAACCCAATACACGTCCGGGCGCCACCTGGCAACGACAGGGTAGCGCTTGTACTCAAAATAACCGAGCTTTTTGAAGTGGTTCTTGAACGCACCCCAGGTTTCCAAATAATCAAAACCCTTCTTTGAGGGGGGGTTTCCTATGAATGAATAGCCGCCCGTGCACTCCGCGTCCCCGCACACCTTTCTCTTTGCATCCTGGTTCCAGAAAAATTTTCCGCAATTTTCGCACTTATTCCTGTAAAAACCATATTCCTTTAGCTTTTGAACGGGATAATTTTTTTCCGGCGCCGCCGAGGCCTTCTTTTTGAACTCGGCCTTGACCTCCTTGTCGCTCTTCATGGAGAAAATGAGGGAAAAAGGGTTTAAAATACCTTTAACCGAAAAAAGCCCCGCTTATTTTTTGTTCGATTGCGATAATTTTTCAACTTCCTCGGCCACTATCTTTTCCGTGTCGGCTTTTACTTTGCCATAATTTGATTCAGTAATCCTTAATTCACCCCTTGCACCAAAAGCCCTATTCAGGCGAAGGTGGACGCGGTAATAAAATTTTATTAATGGCTCGGGTTTTAAGCCCAACCGGAATTCTAGGGGTACAAGCTCTTTGCCCACTTTCACCTGGATGTGGTCCCCGAACACGCTTTTCAAAAACAATTTCGCTTTCTGTGCACCGTTCAATTCGCGGGCCGATACGGATTTTCTCGCGGGATTTCTCCTGATTCTTGCCGCACCCCTGGAACGATTTTCCCTGCGAACCATTCAAACCAATTTAAATTAAGCCAAAGGCGGAATAAAAAACCAGCAGTTGAGGCAATTGTTTCCAACCCCAAAAAACAAAGCATTATTATACCTGAATCAAAATTACTAACATATGGGAAAGAACAACCACAGAAATACGCCACCACCAAGGACAAAGCCAAGGCCTTCCAAGAGAACAGTAGAAAAAGAAATCAGAAGAAGACAGGGACGCACCCAACGGGAACAAATCAACGAATTCAGAAACCAAGTCCTAGAGAATCTGGCAAAGGACGCCGGCATCCAGTTCCCAAAAGGATTATCCGCACATTTGGCCGACCATGGCTTTGAAGACATACATAGCATAAACGCTTTCAGGAACACAATTATCGAGTGTGGCAGGATTGAACAATTTGATATCCACCAGTTCATCCGGAT
>JANLHD010000128.1 GCA_024653865.1 archaeon
TAATCATGTGTGAGAATTGGTAATCGCCAATAGGCAACTGGAAAATGTAGAATGCACCTGAAACTCCTTTGTATCCGCTTGCAGAAGCCGTGATTTTTGGGTCAAATAACGAAAAATTTTTCGGGGGCGTTTCTTGGCCAAAGTTTACAAGGATATTTGGAATGTTGTCATCCAAAATTTTTTGGGTAATCCCGATGTCGGCCTCGGCGACCTTGAGGGCGAAGGCGCATTTGTCGGAATCGATTGCGTTGTTTATTATGTCCTCTGCAGATTGCTCCGGGTCATCTTGCTCTGGCGGCTCAGAAGGGGTCACGGTACCTGAAATAATGGGATCGCCTACATCGTAAGAATAAATTGTAATCGAGAAAAGAACCAAAAATATTGCCAACCAAATTTTTTTGTGCAAAAGGTTCATTCCAAATCACCTGAACTAATATTAGTTATGGGAATTTTAACGTTTGTTGTTGACCCATCTGCATTGGGAAGGTCCATGTCAATGATATAATCAATCCCTACCTGCACGTTCTTGAGCAGGATGTAAGGAGTCTCGGGAGTTCCAAAGCTCACTTCCTTTTCAATCGCAACACTAGGCTGTGCCTGAGGATAGACTTTTGCCGCATTGACGGCGCCTATGACTGCTTGAGTTGAAGAGGCTTTTTCAATCAGCTCAATAACTGGATCTGGAATGCGAGCATAGGCAATTTTAAGGTCGCCAATTGTTTTTGTTTCGGCGGGAACTGCGCTCGCAATCGCCTCGCTCGCAAAAACCTTTAGCGGAGTTTTTTCCGTAACTTGGTTGTCTGCACTTACTTCAAAATAAAGCGTTTCAGAATCTGGGAACGCCGAGCCAAAAGAAATCTTGTAAGGAATTTTCACGAAGTTAATAGTATTATAATTTCCCAATCCGCTTCCGCCTGAAGGAACATATATTGCTTGAAAATTAGTCCTAAAAGCTATTTCATCAATTTTTGTAAATGCGCCAAATGAATCGCCTTTGTACACTTTCAGCGAATAACTTGAAACTGCAACAGGAAAAAACGCGGTGATGTTTACGGCATTTGCTTTTTCTCTTATTAGGGGAGATGGGGAAATTTCGGTTATTTTGGGCTCCAACTTAGCTAAATCGGATTTTGGTATTTCGGCAGGCAATGCCGCATCTTCCGCGGCACCGACCAGCTTGGCGTGTGCAACTATTTTCTTGAACTGCTCAATATTGTCAAAAAAGGGTGTCCAATTATCCGCCCGCCCTTGGTTGATGCCCCTTGAATCTCCGCCCATTCTGAGGGAGATGCTGAAGTCAACGACATTTGTGGAATCGATTGACCCTATTTCATCCGCCCTGATTCTGATTACCTCCTCGTTCAAAAGCATTGAACCCTGAGAGCACCCGACTTGTTGTCCGCTTCTCATATTTTGGTGGGAGGGCCCGCCCGGCAAAATTGAACAATCAAGAACCTCAAAATTGTTCGAACTGCCGACAAGATAATAAGGAATTATTTGCGCGGCAAGATTCGCCATTGTAATGAAATGAAATTTATACGAAGTGTGCTTGTATGCCCCCCAAACTTCTTGAACCAAATAGCCGCCGCCTTCGGGCGCAATTTGGGCAGGGAGATCTATTTGCAAATCTTTTCCTTCGGAGACCCTGAATGCACTTGCGGTATTCAGCAAGCACAGCAATAGCAAAAATGCGATGACTTTTTTGTATTTCATGCGGATACCCCGCAAATTTCCTTCACTTCAGCCAACCCTGACATTGACAAGTTTGCTGTTTGGGCAATGCCAGAATCATCTGTGAACCAGTTTTGAATGCGTTTGTCCTGTGCGCTTTCAGGATATTTTTCAATATACTCGCTGACTTTCTGATTTTTGCTTTGGGCTAAGTTTAGGACTTCTAAAGTTTTCAAATTTAATGATTCGTACAATGAAACGTTTGCGCACAAGTCTTCGGAAGAGCTTAACCTAGAATTGTTTCTAAGCACATTCAATTCATTCACTGCAACCACATATTTTTGGTTTGTTTCCCTGATTTGGGCATAAAGCAAATCGCTTCCTGAAGCCCCGCCATTGCTTGGAGAAATGAAAAAAATGTAAACCAACCCAAATGCAAGGACTAAACCCACTATTAAAAAAAGGTTCTTCCACCCTGCCTGCAAAACCAAACACCCAAAAAAGTTAATTTATTCGCTATAAACAATTAAGTTTCTCATTAATATAAATATAGGTTTTGTATTTTTTGGCGAAGTTATTCCTATGGCAATTGGGGTTTAGCCATTATTTTTGCTGCCATTTCTAAAGCCGTCAAGGCGTTCCATCCATTTTTCAGGCGGGTTTGTCAACAGTATTTCCTGAATCCGCTCAAGGCGCTCAAAGCACTCTGAAAATGACCGCCTGCCCTCTTGAAACGAGGATATTGTCTCGTTTACTACTGTGTCAAAGTAATTGGAGAACCCGGTGTTGGCGCCCGCATGTTCCTCCACGAGAATTCCCTTAAGGCCACTTCGGTAAGTTTCAAGAGTGCCAACAAGGTCATTTTTATATGCGGCAACCGTTTTTTGAAGCCCCTCAACTTCACCTTGCACCCGCTTTCTCTGGGCTTCACTGGATTCAAATTCTCTGGAAATACGTTGCCTTTCCGTGCTGAGTTTTTTTACTTGATCCTCAAGTCCATTGACTCTTCTTTGCAGGGAATCCCTAAGCCCCAGAATTGACCTCTGGTTTGCCCCGGATTCCTCCAACTCCCGAACCGCCTTGTTTGCCTCCCTTTTCGCATTTTCCAATTCATGTACTGCCATAGACCGCGCATTTTGATTTTCCCGGGCTGCATGAATTAGACGGTTGTTTTCATTGCGAACCCGCTCCAACTCCGAGGCAATTTGGCTCGCGCGGTTTCTTTCTAATTCAAGAGCGGAGGAAACACTCTCTGCCAATCTTGCAACACCTTCGGATCTTTGCTGCACTTCAGCAACATTTTTTTCAACTTCATCTGCCCATTTTTTTGTTTGTTTAACTTCTTTTCTGAGGGTTTTTGCGGTTGTCCTGATTTTACGCATTTTTTTTCTTGTTCTCATCCTCATCTTTAAATCAAGCTTTTCTAACATTTTTGCAATCCGGGTTTTAATGCGCACCCTTGCTGCCCCAATCCTTTCTGAACCTGCCCTCGGGGGAATCAATACCGGGGGCTTTCTTGTGCTGGAGAGAAATTCGCCGATTCTTGTGCGCATAAGTTCAGGCTTTTTTCCGGAGTCTGCCCTTGCCTGAAAATAATTTCTGACGTGGCCTTTGGTGGAATCTAGCCCTTGCCCCAGAGTGCCTTTTTTTCCTAAGAGCAAATTTTTTTGCGAATTAAGTAAATTCAGTCTCGCCACCCAGAATTCTGTACCGCCAACTCCTTTCGCACGCAATGTATTGAGCTTTGCCGATGCAGCACTAATTTGGGACTCAACTGTAGCGAGCTTGTTTGATGTTTTCTCTAAAACCTTTGACTGTTTTCTAACATCAGGATGGGTAGCCACCAAATGAGCCATTCGCTCTTCCGGAATATGGATTGGCTGGCGGCGTCGCATGTAAAATTGATGGCTTTAGTAGTATAAAAAAACAAGCGTTTCGAAAGAAATTGGAAGTCTACCGTCTGCGCGCGTCTCTTGCCGCCTGTGCGGCTCTTTGGGCGGCGCTCAAAACTCCCTGCTTTTGCTTCTCGCTCATGCCTTGCCAAGCTTGGAACGCGCCGCGAAGCACTCCCGCGGTCAAGGCCACGGGCGGAACTATTGCCCCGCCGATGGCTGAGCCTGCAACAATGTATTTGCGGGTTTTTCCGGAAACGCCTTCATGAGAATGTTCGCTTGCATATGAGCCATCCGCACTTGTCCTACTGATTCTTTTTCTCTTGGAGCCCATGAATGAGGACATTGTGACAGCGCCCACGGCGGCGCCGAGCGAGCGGTAAAAAATTTGCCAACCGACAGATTTTATTGCGCCATTCACTTCGGTTCTTGTTTTGGCTGTAATTTGCGACGCCTTCTTTCCTGCGGCATTTGCCTTTTGTGCCGCGGATTTCTTCGCGTCAGAATAAGAATTCGCAACCCTCTCAACCGCAGGCCTAATTGAATCCGGGGCGCTTGATTTATAGGATTCTGCAAGCTTTCCCGCGCCCATTGCGGCTGTGCCCAAAAGCCCTGCGGTTACGCCCACAGCCAGCGCCGCACGCTTTGCTTTTTGCCCAAACGATCTTCTCGGCGTGTACGAAGGAATCGGTCTTTTTGCCATGAGAAATATGAACTGTTTCGTTGAATAAAAAAGTGTAGGTTGCACTGGGCTTTTGGAGAAGAAATCGGGCGCCCCCTTTTTTTGGAAGGGGGGCCAAGTTCTTACAAACTGTTTTTGCTAGAAATTGGGATTAGGCTCATGTGGAATTTTTTTTTGGGAAAAAACCACGACATTATAAATGCTCAGCCCGGAGTATATAAATGTTCCCATTTTCTTTGGTTTTTGGGGGGATTGGGGCAAAAACAAGGAAAAATAGGGTTTTTTTGAAAATGGGAAAAAAATTAGGTTCCCGCGGCCCAATTAAGGGTACGCGGGGTTTTGGGTTTTTTTGCCTTTACATTACCCAGCTTACTGCGAATGAAGCCGAGATTATTAGGGCTAGTACTACTGTCTTTAGGACTATTTCGTGGCGCATTGGGGGTTTCACCTCTTAAATTGCACTAATAAATCAAACCAAATATTTATAGATTTGGTATTAGAAATGGCAAGCAAAAGCAGCCGTGGCTTTGCTTTCCAAACCCCCAAAAATCCCCTTTCGGCGGATAACTTATTTATATGTGGAAGTGATTTTATTAGTGAAATGTTTAATGGCGTTAAAGGAAGGCTTTTGGCGGTGCTTTTGGTGGCATTGCTCGTGTTTTTGGCTGGCTGCCTTGAATCAAAGGGCGGGCTTTTTGACAGGTATTTGAACGACTCCGAGAACCCAAACCCTGCGGATTCAAACAATGCGGGAACGCAAAACCCGGGCGGAAACCAAAACCAGGGGCAAACCCAAGAACCAGTAATCCAGATTGGCGAGGCGGTTGCGGAATGCAAAACACGGGGCAACATCGCCAAAATAGACACCTGTTTGATCAATCTTGCAAAGGAGTACAAAACAATCGGGCCGTGCAATGATCTTGGATTGTTGCCAAGTGATCGGTGCTATCAATCGGTGGCTCAGGTTTCGGGAAACGATGCGCACTGCGCGATAATAGCTGACTTGGAGTTGAAGAGCGAGTGCTTCCGCGATATCGGAATAAAAAACAGGAACGCGGAAATTTGCGGAAAGATTTTGGCTGACCAGGAGTACCGCGATGAGTGCTTTGACTCCGTTGCGCGCGCGAACAGCGACCAAAAGGCGTGCGCTTCGGTTTTCGCGCCCGACACTCGGGACCAATGTTATTTGGCAGTTGCCCAAAGAACCAGGACGACATCCTTTTGCCACCTCGTGAGCCCCTCCAGGGAGAATGGAACTTATTTGAGGGACTCTTGTTACAAGGCTTCGGGCACAGTGCTCTTGGGTGAAGTTTGCGCGGTTTTGCTTGATGAAAACAAAAGGGCGGAGTGCTTTGAGGACGCACGGGACATCCCAATAGATGCAGGCGCAATCAATTGCGGGTCTTTTTCGGACACCAATTCAGAGAGGAACTGCAATTATTGGCTCGGCTCTTATGCAGGGGATTTCAATGCGTGCTATGAATTATCCGGAGCAACATTCACGAACTGCATGAACAATGCCGTAAAGGTATCCCCGACTGCGGAAAAATGCGGTTTGATAAAGAACTCCGATTATGACCTGCGCAACGAGTGTTACAAGAATGCCGCAATAACCGCATTGGATGAGAACCAGTGCGACAACATTTTGAGCAATTCGAGGGTGCGTGAAAAATGCCTGCTTGAAATCGGCGTCGCAAAGAACGATGAAATAATTTGCCAAACTATTGGAAGGAGCAACATTACCTGGAAGCACGAGTGCCTTGAAAGGATAGCGGTGAAGACCGGGGATTACGAGCTCTGTTCCAAAATCAGCACGGACCGCGATTACGTGGATTGCTATGCGCAGGTTGCTTTGAGCTTTGGCGCGCCGGAGTTGTGCGATTTTGCGGAGCGCGAGAACCTGAAATTGCTCCCCTACGAGGGAAAGTATTATTGCTACAACAATTATGCAATCGATGCGAAAAGCCAGAGGGCGTGCGATAAAATAAAGTATAAGGACCTGAGGCAGTCGTGCACGGATGGGGTTGAGATTGCGCTCTTATGCAACGACAACGACGATGTTTGCGACGAGGACTTCTGCACATACACAACCGACAATGACTGCAAAAGCCCCGATTACTGCATCTCAAGCGCTGATTGCAATGATGGCAGGGTGACGACAAAGGACACGTGCAACTTTGCGGAGAATACCTGCATTTACACAAACATTACTGAGTGCATTGACAACGACCGATATTGCCCCTCAATCTGCACTTATACCGGGGACATATTTGCAAGTGTGGTCAACGAAACAACCGGCCTCACAAACGAGGATTCTGATTGCCTCGCGCCCTGCCTTATTGCCGGGGGCGAGGTTTGTGACGAGGGCACAACATGCAATCCGGGATACGGAGTATCGGCGCAGGAAGCGCAATGCTGCGAAATCAACGAAGAAACTGACGAACCCTACTGCGGGTAATTAATTAAAAGAACTTCCCACCCCCAAACGCTTATTATGGAGCCACAGGACAAGATAGTGATTTTGGATTTCGGGAGCCAGTACACCCATCTTCTTGCCAGAAGGGTTAGGCAATTGAACGTCTTTTCCGAAATACTTTCACCCACCGCCCCAAGCGAGGAGCTCAAGGCGGCAAAAGGAATAATTCTAAGCGGCGGCCCGGAAAGCGTTTACAGCGACACAGCAGTTGCTTACAATCCTGAATTGTTTTCGCTCGGCGTGCCGATTCTCGGGCTTTGCTATGGCCAACAATTGATAGCGCACCACCTCAAAGGAAAGGTGGAGCCAGGGAAGGTCAAGGAGTATGGAACCGCGACGCTGTCAATTCTCAAAGGAGGGCTTTTCAAGGGTGTGCCAAAAAATTTTACGGTCTGGATGAGCCATGGGGACAAGGTAAAGAAACTCCCGAAAGGCTTTGCCGCATTCGCATCGACGCCCGACTGCGAGTTCGCGGCAATCGGGGATGATGAAAAAGGCATTTATGGCCTCCAGTTCCACCCCGAGGTTACGCACACACAGTTCGGGATGAAAATACTTGAAAATTTTGTGGTGAAAATCTGCGGGGCGATGCGCGAGTGGAACATGGAGCAATACCTCAACCAAAAAATACATGAAATACGCGAAGAGGCGGGGGACAAGAACGTTTTCCTTTTGCTTAGCGGCGGGGTTGATTCCACGGTTTGCCTCGCGCTATTGGACAGGGCACTTGGAAGCGATAGAATACATGCATTGCACGTGGACACCGGGTTTATGAGGAAAAGCGAGAGCAAAATTGTGAAGGAGGAGCTCGAAAAACTCGGAATTCGCGAGGTTAACGTGATTGATGCGTCGGAAAAATTCTTTGGGGCGCTTGAGGGGGTTTTTGACCCGGAGGAAAAAAGAAACATTATTGGAAGGCTCTTTGTGGACATTGCGCTCGAGGAACTGAACAACATGGATTTTGAAATTGATACCTGGCTAATCGGCCAGGGCACGATTTACCCGGACACGATTGAAACCGGCGGCACTGCGCACGCAAAAAAAATCAAGACACATCATAACCGCGCGCCGATAATAATGGAAATGATTGAGAAAGGTTGGGTCATAGAGCCGCTCAACCAATTGTACAAGGACGAGGTGCGCGAACTCGGGAGGCTTCTTGGCTTGCCGCAGGGATTGGTGGATAGGCACCCTTTCCCGGGGCCGGGGCTTGCCATCAGGATTCTTTGCAGCGAGGGAGTGGACGAAACCGACGAAAAACTAAAGAAAAAAGTCAAGGGCATCGCGCTCGAAGAGGGTTATCGGGCAAAGTTGTTGCCGGTGAAGGCGGTCGGGGTGCAGGGGGATAACCGGACTTATTCGAATGCGGTTCTTGTGGAAGGGGAACTCAATTACGAAAGGCTGGAGGCGATTTCCACGCGCATCACGAACTCGTTTTCCGAGGTGAACCGCGTAGTGTTTTTGCTCGAGCCGCAAAAAGTGAAAAAACTCGAGCTCAAAAAGGCTTACCTCACGCGCGAGCGCACGGCAAAGCTCCAGGAGGCGGACGCTATTGCGATGCGCGTTCTCGAACAAAAGGGCATTGGCGCAAACGTGTGGCAATTTCCTGTAGTTCTCATGCCGGTTGATTTCAACGGGGTTGGCGAGGGCATCGTGCTTCGGCCGGTGTACTCAAAAGAGGCAATGACCGCAAAGTTCGCAAAGCTTGGGCCCAGCATTCTAGAGGACATGGTTGCGCAGATAATGAAAATTGATGGAATCGGCGCGGTCATGCTCGACATCACCCACAAGCCTCCCGCGACGATTGAGTGGGAGTGAAATATTCTTGAAATACCGGCTTATGAAAAAAAATTTCAGGGCGCTGGAAAAGTATATTGACGCTATGGCGGGAAACCAATCCGCCGAAATTCCTCGCCGATTCAGAGAATACAAAAGCGCCGGATTCAGATTGGGTTTTGAGGGGCTTGAGAGCACGGTGAGAAAAGGGCTCAAGAAGCTCAAGACTAATGAGGGAAAAGCCAGGTTTCTTGACAAATTGAAAAAATCGATTGCTGCCGATGATTTGGGCTCCACGGAAAGAAAGAATTATCTTCGCTATTTGGCCGCAGTGCGGGCAAGGGTGCTTGGGATTCGGGTGCGAAAGCCAAAGCGCCCTTGAATTTTTTGGGCGGCAGTCAAATTTCGACCAAAAAAGTTTGAAACCCTACAAGAAAATGAAAAAGCCCAAGAACCCTTAATTAAAAAAAAGCCGGCAGTTTAGTAAAAGGCAAAAAAAAGGAAGTGAATTTTGGGTGATATTGAGGTATGTGATAATATTTTTTATCCTCGCAATCGTTGCGGCGATATTCGGTTTCGGGGGGATTGCGGGAACATTCGAGTGGCTCGCGCAATTGCTGCTCATAGTGTTTGTGATATTGCTCCTCGTTTCGCTGATACGCTCGGAGCTATAAACATTTGTGAGAGTTGGGGCAAATGGAATTAGTGCTCAACCCTGAATTACTCTTAAAGCTCGGGCTCGCAACCGGAATTGGGGCGACGGTCGGGCTTGAGCGCGAACTTGACGGGAATGAAGCCTGCAGGAAAAAAATGAGGAATTGAAAAAAAAGAGACGCGGGAAATGATCATAGAGGAGGAGAAATTAAAGGCGGAAACGAAGGATGATGCGGTGAAGTGAAGGCTCAGTTTTTTATAGGCGGGCAACGACACTATTTTATGCCATGGTTCAGGAAAAGAAAATCCCCGGACAAAGCGGTGGAACGCGAAAAGGCAAGAATCGCAAGGGCTCATGAAGAGTCGCTTTTGGAAAACGCGAGAGTTCTAGAGGATCACATAACCCAAATGCTTGGAAGGGAGGATTTTAGGGAATCAGACCTTCCGGGGCTAATTGTTGATTTGGTCGAAGAAAGGGCAATCCAGCTTGGCGTGAATCCGGAAATACTCGAAAAACGTTTTAAAATTGTTAAAATGGATTCATGGCGGCGATTGGCGGAAAAAAAACGGGGAAAGCCTTTTGCCTAACCAAAAAAGCCCGTATTTAAATATGGCAAGCGCTAATTAATTCAGTGTTTTGATTTGATTGCAAAAATTATTGCGCACAAAAAAATTGTCGCCCTTGCGGGAATTCTTCTGATTGCATTCGCATTAAGCGGGTGCGTTTTTCCCGAACCAGAGAATCCCCCCCAAAATGCGCAAGATGTGCAGAGGTTTTCCGATTATAACGAATTAAAATCCGCATTCGAACAAGCCGCAAACTCCGGCAGAAATTACGGCATCGGCGACATGATGATTGGCATTGCCACAATGCCCATGATGGCGACAAGCGACATTGCGGAAAGCGCAGGCTCAAAGTCCGCGGATTATTCAACGACCAACGTTCAGGTGGAAGGAGTTGACGAGGCGGACATTGTGAAGACCGACGGCGAGTACATCTACAATTTTTCACAAAACTCGCTCGTGATTACAAAGGCTTACCCGATTGAGGAAGCCAAAATAGTTTCACAAACAAAGTTCGATGGGGTGACCCCGCAGGAAATGTTCGTTGACGGCGAGCGGCTCGTGCTATTTGGGTACGCCTACAATAATTATTACAATGAACCTTGGGGAATGCCACAGCCGGCGGGAAGGGAAGCCATGCCTCCCTTCGGGTGGGGGGGAAACCAGGTTTTCATCGTGCAATTATACGACATCGGCGACCGCGCTTCGCCATCACTCGAAAAAGAAGTGGAGTTCCAGGGAAGCTATTTGACTTCTAGGTTAATCGGAAGGAACGCATATTTTGTGGTTAATTCATACCCAAATTATTACTACGCGCAAGAAGTTGAAGGAGAAGAAAACATTATTCCCATGATGCGCGAGAACGGGTTGGAAAAAAGGATTGCACAGCCAAGTGAAATAGCGTACATCCCGCCAATGATGCCGCAGAGCTTTGTGACAATCGCATCAATGAACCTTGACTCCGGAAAAATTGAGAAGGAAGTTGTTGCGGGAAACGCACAGACGGTTTATGCGTCAGAAGAAAACATTTACTTTGCATCCACGCAATATTTTGCCCCCGAAACTCCCATACTAAAGGACCTCGAGCGCACGGTAATCGGCGACTCTGAGAAAACAATAATCAACAAGTTCTCGCTCAAAAACGGGGAAATTAAATTTGAGGCGCAGGGAAACGTGCCGGGGCATGTGCTCAACCAATTCTCACTCGACGAGTACGCGGGCAACTTCAGGATTGCGACAACAATTGGCCAGGTTTGGCGCGGGCCTTCCATTGGCGAAGAGAGCAAGAACAATGTTTACATCCTTGACAAAGAAATGGACACAATAGGAAAGCTAGAGGATTTGGCGCCGGGAGAAAAGATTTATTCCGCGCGCTTTATGGCAGAGCGCGTATACCTTGTGACCTTCAAAAAGGTCGACCCGCTTTTTGTGATTGACGCATCCGACCCAACAAACCCGAAGGTTCTTGGAAAGCTCAAGATTCCGGGGTATAGCGATTATTTGCACCCTATTGATGAGGGGCACATCATTGGAATCGGAAAAGACACCATAGAGTCCGGCACTGGGGACTTTGCATGGTACCAGGGAATCAAGATGGCGGTGTTCGACGTGAGCGATGTTGAAAACCCCAAGGAGATGCACAAAATAGTCATTGGTGACAGGGGAACGGACAGTTATGCACTAAGCGACCACAAGGCATTTCTCTATGACAAGGAAAAGGAACTTCTTGTGATACCGGTAATGCTTGCACAAATCCCGAAGGAGCAAAAAGAACAGGGGTACAACGAGTGGGGCTCTCCCGCATACGGAGTCCCGGTGTTCCAGGGCGCAATGGTTTTTAGGCTAACTCTCGAAAACGGCTTTGAGGAAAGGGGAAGGATTACGCACATAAGCGAGGAAGAGGAACTAAAGCGCGGTTACTATTACGGGAACGAGTACAGCGTCAAGCGCAGCTTATACATAAGCGACGTGCTTTTTACGCTCTCGGACAAAATGCTCAAGGCAAATTCGCTCTCAACTCTCGAACCCCTCAAGGAATTCGTTTTCGGGTAAAAAATTCACATAAGCCAAGCTTTTTATTTCCCGAAACGTTTAATCTTAATCATGAAACCCACTGGAGGGCGAAGGCCAAAAGGCCCCGGCGCCGATACCGCCGAAAAAAATCGATACAGGAAAATGTCTCATGCGGGGCGAAAAATTGTCGGCCCGGGAGAAGCAAACCTTCATGCATTGAGGACAAACTTCGGACGGGTGAACGAGAGAAAACCTGAAGGCGGCAGAATCCCAACACAAGATGTTATACATGTGCACCCGGTTTCATCGAGCCAAGTGCGTCGCGATATTCCAGCGGCGGCATCGACTTTTGAGCCAGGGCGAAATACTTCTGCTAATCTCCAAGACCGCGCGAGGCGGCAGGCTTTGGGAAGGCAACAAGAGCAAACCACTGACGCGTTCCTAAACGCCGCCGACAATCTTTTCGCGCAATCAAAAGAAAAAAGCAGGCAAAGGGCAATTAGGGAGCAGCAGGCGCAAACCGGCCAGCAATTCATGGATGCTTTTGACAACCTTGGACAATCAAGAGAGAGAAAAAGGAGAAAATCAATCGGGAAACAGCAAGAGCGCACAGGGGAGCAATTCCTGGACGCTTTTAATAGGCTGACGCAAGGCGGCCCAAGGAAAGATGCCAGCGCCGCCAAACCCGCGCCCGGCGGAAAATCGAGAAGCATCGAGGAGTCAAGAAGATTCATTGACCAAATTCAAAAAGCAAGGCAACAAAAAAAAGATCCAGGATTGCAAAGAAAAGGCGAAATATTTAATTCAAATCCGAGCCTACTGGACCAAACAATCGCGCGCAAACAGAAAAGCAATTTTTTAACATGGACCACTGAAAAATTCAGGAAATATACCGGAAAACAAAATGTGCGCTCGGCAGTGGAAAACGCATTGGCAAAGGTTCCGACCACCCAACACAACATTCTTGTGGTGCCGGATTCGCTAAAAACCTTGCAAAGTGTGAAGGAATACGCAAGGCTGCTCCAAGCAAAGGCAAATGAAAAAGGAAGTTCGAAAAAAAACATGCTCAAGTCCGCTGACGGGCGCACGCTTTCTCTTGGAGATATCAATAAATTGGTTGGGCTAAAAACCCTTGAAAACCACATAAAGGAATTAGAATTGAAATTGACACAATCATCCTATGAATTAAGGGCTGAGACATTTTCAAAGGATTCTTATGGAAAAATGAGGGCAGGGCGCGAGAAAATAACCGCGGGAGAGAGGCTAAAGAGGCTTTTCAATGGCGGAAACATCACTTCAAGAACCTTTAGACTGAGGAGAGGGATGACTGATGAAGATATACTTCAAAAAGAAGGTGAAATAAGTGATTTAACCGGTGCCATCAACAGAAATGCAAGCCGGCTCAAATTCGAAATGGACCAGCCCGAATCAAAAAGAATCATTGAAACATATTCCAAAATCCGCGCGGACGGGGAACGTGAAGTCTTGAACAGGACAAGAACAGTGAACCTTAACACGCCCGAAGGCAGGGCCGAATTCGAAAGGGCGCGCACGCAAAAAATAAGGGAACAAAAAAAATTGGTTTCCGGAAAATAGAAAAAATTGAAAAATGGTGGACCGACCGGGACTTGCACCCGGCGCCTCCTCGTTGCGAACGAGGCGCTCTAGCTGTCTGAGCTATCGGCCCTTGCCATCAAAACAGAATTTTCTTGGGATAAGTTATAAAACCAATCCCCCAAAACCCTCTTTTTTTTACTAGGGGCCTTGCGTGCCTTGCGGCAGCAATATATTCCCCAAAAGAGCCAATTATAGCAGTTGGCAAAAGGATTGGAACCCAAGAGCCTTTCGTTCCGGGCGGTGGCCAGGTGCAAAATCTGCGGCTCCGAATTGCTGGAAATCCACGAGAAAAAACACGAGTTGGATTCTGGCAAGGGCGGAATAATGTACATCAACAAGAAATGAATCACGTGACGATTAGCCGCACGAATTCGATTTTTTTGTTGGAATCAAAAGCATCCGCCATTGCCTTCAACACATCCGCCTTGGCCCTCAAAACAAAAATTTCGAGGCACTTTCCGCTTGAAAGATGGTTGTGCAATTGCGCCTTTATGGAATCATTGTAATGATGCCTTATTCTCGAAACCTCGTCCGCATGAGAGGAGTGCACGAGCACCAAAAGCGCATCAATCTTACCCTTCAAAGAAGAGCGCTGCTTCGCCTCGTTTGCAAGCAATCTAAGGCCCGCGCGCACGGCCTCGCTTCTTCCAGAATACCCGAATTCTTTTTGCAGCGCGCCGATTTCGCGGCAAAGCTCCGCGTCCAAAGAAACACTTATTATCGGCAAAAAAACGCCGCCACCAAGTTATTAAAAACCACGCAAAAACCCATGCAATGTTATTAACAATTAGGTTTAAAACTATTAACTATCGACTTTGGGTATATGGAAGAGGCGTGGATTTTTGCAATTGGAAGTGTGCTGGCGGTCAGCCTAATTTCGCTTATCGGGCTTTTCACGCTCTCGCTCAACCAGGAGAAGCTCGGCAACTATTTGCACGCGCTCGTGAGCTTTTCCGCGGGTGCGCTTTTGGCGGATGCATTCATACACCTGCTTCCGGAGGCAATAGAGGCGCACGGTTTTGGGCTGGAAATTTCTGTCACCATAATTGCTGCAATAATATTTTCTTTTATAGTTGAGAAGTTCATTCGCTGGAGGCACTGC
>JANLHD010000129.1 GCA_024653865.1 archaeon
GTCAAAAATAATTTTTTCGGAACAAGCGGATTTTCCATGCTTTAATTAAAGTTTAATTTACTTAAAAAACTTTACCATGGCCCCAGTAGCCCCGGGCAAAGCCATTACTTTGCCATGAAATGCGCCCTCTCTTGGGGGGAAAACTTTTCTATTGCATAGCGCAGCATTGTGCGCGGCATTTTGGATTTATGCGCTTCCAGGAATTGAACCAGGGCATTTTTGTCGCGCTTTCCCGCCTCGCGCAGCATCCAACCGCAGGCTTTGTATATGAGGTCATGGGAATCGCCCAAAAGGATGCGCGAAATTTTGAATGTGTCCTTGAGTTCGCCGCGGCGGATGAGTGCGAACGTGGAAACAATGGCTATTCTTCGCTCCCAAAGGGAATCGGATTTTGCGAGTGCGTAGAGGGACTTTTTTTCCTTGTCAAAGAGATACTCACCCACAATTTTGTCCGCGCTCAAATCAACGAGATCCCAATTGTTCACGAACTTTGTTTTGGAGAGATAGAAATCAAAAATTTCTTTCCTTTCCTTTTCGTCCGCTTTTTTGAATTTCTCAACCAGAACCAAGAGTGCGCAGAGCCTGTGCTCATGGAACTTCGATTCAAGAGAAGTTGAGAGCTCTTCCAAAGGGAGGTGCGTGAATTTTTTTGCGACCCTGCGCGTGGCAGGAACACTTACGCCGAGAAATGAATCCCCTTCGCCATCCTGGCCTTTTCCGGTCTTGAAAAACCAGACATTGGTTTTCGCACGCCCGGGAGTGGCGAGTTTTTTGAGTTCGTTTCCAATGCTTGGCATTTAATATCAACAATAAGGATAATTCTTTTATTATGGCAAGAAAAACGTTCATCCCGCCACAGTTCCGTGAAAAGTACTCAAAAATCATGGGCGAGGAAGCAAATGTTTTTTTCGAGGTGTGCAGAACCAAGTGGCCCAAGAGCATTTGGGTGAACTCGCTGAAAATCAGGCCAAGTGTGCTCAAAAAAAGCCTGGAAAAAAAAGGCTGGGTTCTTGATGATTTGTTCCACGAGAACGCGTTCGCAATAAGCGGCGTGGAGCGCCCCGGGGGAAGCGAGGAATTTGCGCAGGGATTGTTCAACGCGCAGGAGAAAAGCTCGATGCTTCCCGCGCTTGTGCTGGCACCAAAAAAAAATGATTTGGTGCTCGATGCCACAGCGGCGCCCGGAAACAAAACCCTGCAGCTCGCTTGCCTAATGGAAGGGCGGGGAAAAATTGTGGCGGTTGAAAAAAACGTGGAGCGGTTCAAAAGCCTTCGGTTCAACATGAAAAAATTCGGTGCGCGAAACGTTATTTTGAAGAGGATGGATTTGCTTGATGCGAAAAAAAATAATTTGTTCGACAAAGCCCTTTTGGACGCACCTTGCTCGAGCGAGGGGCTTGTGAGGAAGGATTTTGAGGCGCTAAAGAATTGGTCGCAGGAGCTTGTGGAAAAAAAGGCTGCGCTGCAAAAAAAATTGCTCGCAAAAACAATCGAACTCCTAAAGGAAGGCGGCGAAGTCGTTTACAGCACGTGCTCGCTATCGCCCGAAGAGAATGAGGAAGTGGTGCAAAGCGCTTTGGATGCGGGAGGGGCAAAAATTTTGGGGTTCGAGTTCGCGGGGATGAAACTGCGGCAAGGGTTTAGGGGTTACAATGGAAAGAAATTTGATGGAAGCATTTCAAAGTGCGCGAGGATTTATCCCCAAGACAATGATTCACAAGGCTTCTTTATCGCAAAAATAAGGAAAACTGCTACATAAATGGGTTTGGTTTTTTTCGTAAAGGGATTTAAATGTTTGTAAATTAGAATTAATCAGACAGTTCTGGCTTCACATGCGAAGCCAAATTTTGCCCGCGTAGTACATCGGTTAGTATACGGCCCTGTCGAGGCTGTGAGCCGGGTTCGACTCCCGGCGCGGGCGTGATTAGTCAATTGTCGAAAAAATATTCTTTGATTGGCTTAACATCATTTCTAATCCAAAACCGCCCCTCTTTATGGTAAATTTTAAGCCAAAGAGCAGATGCTTTTTTTCTGCCGTATTTTTCGCGCAAAAAAATATAGTCGTCAAATTTCTGAACTTTTCTTGCAATAGAAAATCCCACGACATTCAGAAATTTTAAAGACTCCACTAAACCTAATGGAGACAAGACGAATAAATCTTTGGTTCTTGTTATTACCCTTCCGTCGATAACCGAATCCTGTTGCCCAGCTGATTTAGTTTTTTGCAAACCACATTCAACCCCATAATTATTTGAAAGAATTATTTTTACATATTCTAGCAAAGGATAATTGGTACTGCAGGCGATATTCACAACCAAAGAAAATCCGGGGCACGGAGAAACTGAACATGTGCCCTCTGAATCCGCAAGGCCCTGAATGAACTCCGCGGGGAATTGGCCTATAAACTCTTCCCCCCTGCCAAAATCTTTTTTGATTTCTTTGACAAAAGTATAAAGTTTTTTTCCGTGAATTTTGGTTGTATAAATAGGCTTGTCATTTTTTCTTGCCTTTAATTTAATTGCCGCAAAACCAAAATTTTTATCGACAACCTTTGCTCCGCAACCCGCAAATTTTTCAACAAAATCCTTGTCGGTGGCTTTGAGTGAAAGTGAATATTCACGCCGTTTTTTATTGTATGAGAGGGAACCGTCCCCGAACATCACACCCAAAACAAAGGAGAGTTCCGGGCTTGCTTTGGGAATAAAACAGTTTTCTCCACCTATATTTTTTACACCATTATTGAACCAGTAGGAAAGGATCCCGGGCGAGAGCTTTACCTGCTTTTCTTTGGCGAATTTTTTAATTATTCTCTTGTAACCAAATCCCTCTTTTTTCAAATCCAAAATTTGGGCATAGAACTCTTGCTGTTCTTCAGAACCAAGTTGGGAAAAGGTTTGCATTAATTAATTTGGAAATTTAAAATCAAGAAACTTTGCCAACCCTTCATTGCCGGTGCGAAACCTTCTAAATGTGCGAAGCTGGTATCGCAATGGTTTATATATAAGTTAATTCTACTATAAACGAAATGAAAGCAAAATTAACGTTATTATTTTTGGCTCTTTTTGCCACGGCGGCTTTTGCCGCGCACTCGGTCACCGTAATCCAGCCGAATGATTCAAACAGGCTTGCCGGAACCGTCGGGATTTCATTCAACATAACCGACGGAAATTTTGTTGCGGCAACGCACGATGTGAACCTTAGCATTGCAATCAGCGCAACCGCGGGGGTCTTCACAACCTATCTTGTGCAGGATGTGAATGCGAACACATATTGTGGGGGCGCGGCGAATTATGCGGACGTTAACTGCACCTATGCGTTCGATACGACCGCGCAAAGCGACGGGAATTACTTTATCGACGTGAATGCAATAACATTTAGGACCGCGGGGCCGGTCGACCAGAACAGCGTAATTGATTCCTCGGACGTTAATGTGCAAATTGACAATTCCGCATCCGCCTTGACGGTTATTTCCCCTGCAAACAATTCAGTTCTACCTGTGAATGTCTTTTCAGTTACAATAAGCTATTCATCCAGCGAAGCCGACATTGCCGCGTATTATGTCTGGCTTGACTCCGGGGCGGAAATAAACAATGGAACCGCCACCACTTACACTTTTTCTGGATTTTCCGCTGGCGGCCACACAGTTTATGTTAAGGCACAGGACAATCTTGACAATAATAGCGCAACGGCAAGCACAAGCTTCACCGCAGTGAGTTCCGGAGGCGGGCCATTTTGCGGGGATAATTCCTGCGGCGGCAACGAAACGAGCGTTTCATGCCCCTCGGATTGCGGAGCGGTATGCGGAGATGGGGCGTGCACAAATACGGAAAGCAAGCAAACATGCCCGGCCGACTGCGGGCCGAACAGGGTTTGCGGGGACGGGGCATGCACACCTGGTGAAAATTACAACAATTGCGCCGCCGACTGCGAGGCACCACAAGGCCAAATTGTGAGGGAAACCGTGCTAAGTAGGGAAACGAAAGGAAAGCCGACCGCGGAACAGATTGCGGCGATCCTGACTGCGGCAGGGGCATCACAAAATGCGATTGAGAAAGCAAGCGCGGCGGTGGGCAAAACAAATGTTTCAAGGAACTTCGAGGTCGTGAAGCAAAAGAACGGAGAAAATGAAACTTATTCCTCCAATGTGGAAATTGTGGTGGAAAATACATCCGGCAAGAAAATGAATAACGTGAAGGTTGTCGAGCAAATACCCAAGATTGCTGCGCAAACTTCCGGAGAAGTCAAAACAAACGGCAGCGTAAGGGTTCTAAATCAGGACCCGGTAATTGAATTCACCATTGACTCCATAGAGGCGGGGGAATCAAAGTCAATAAAATATACTATTGATGCGCAGTTCACCGATGCCACCATTTCCGAGTACGAGCCGGCAATCGTGGCTTCTTTTGAGGAAGACCAAGTTGCGTGCACAGAGGCCGCATGTGATGACGCAAATCCATGCACCGCCGATAGTTGCGGCGATTCGGGGTGCCTCAATATCCCGGCAAACAATGGGACATCGTGCGGGATAGGAAAAGTTTGCTCAAGCGGCGCGTGCATTTCCTCACAGCCCCAGGAAATCACGGAGAAGGAAGATTCCAATCTGTTGCTTGGAATTGGCATTCTCGCAATTGTCGTGGTTGTGGCGTACCTGATTTATACTAGAAAGTGAATCTTAGCCATTTATGAACTTTGGAAGAGAATTTTTTTTGCTTGTGCTGCTTGCCGCACTGGCATTTTTGCCCCAGCAAATCTATGCGACGACCTGCGGGAATTCCGTGTGTGAAGAAGGGGAAAATTCCTGCCTGTGCCCCGGGGATTGCGGAACCTGTTCGGGAGAAGTATCCGGAAGAAGGTGCTCTGCATATTATTGCACACCAGAAAATATCTGCGGCATCGAAATCATACCGAATTGCTGCGGGAATGAGGTTTGCGAAGAGGCGGACTCTTATTTTGAGGACTTTGGTGTTTGCCCTTCCGATTGCGAGCCTAGGAATGTGAACCTGACCCCGAAGAGCCCCGTGGGAGGAGGCGAATTCACCTATGGGGAAAATGTTTTCCTGAAGGTTGTGGCGGATGCGGACGGAAGGAGCATTGCGGGGATAGAAATAATTGCACATGGCCCTTTTGGCGAAATTAAATTGCACAATGATGGAGTCCACGGGGATGATAAGCCGAACGATAATGTTTTTGGGGCAAATGCGAGGATTCTAAGCGGTTCATTAGCCGGAGATTGGAATGTATCATTTTTCACTAGTTTCAGAAACATCGACGGAAACGCCATTGTTCCAATAAAGATTGACCCGCGACTAGGGGTTATACTTGATGCGCCCGCGGATGCGGAGCTCGGGGACAATGTGGAAATCACTGGCACGATTTTGGCGGGAAAAAAGGGCGTTAGCGTTGATGCAAATGCGAGCCTTTATGACCCGAGCGGCGCGGCCGCGAAGGCTGAACAGATAACTTCGGATGCGAATGGACTGTTTGCATTTTCTTACAGGAGCACCTTTGTCGACAAAATCGGCGGGTGGATTTTTGTGCTAAAGGGGGCGGACGAGTTCGGGAACACGATTGATGCGAATGTTGGAATTGAAATTCTCAGGCCTGGGGAAACCCCGGAGAGGGAAATTGTGCAGGTCAAGGAAATAGACTCCAATGTGGTTGCGGGCGAAAAAATAGAGGTCGCGCTAAGGGTGATTGAGGAAGGCACCGAACTTGGGGATGCGCGTGTTGTCGCGGATGCGTTCGGGCAAAGGCAGGAGCTTTTCCATTTGGGCAACGGGATTTATGGCGGGGTCATTGAAGTCCCGGCAAATGTTTCCGGCGAAAACCTAATTGCGATATCGGTGTTCTCCCCGGCGGGGGGAAAAATAGTTTCAGCGAATTTCCCGGTTTTTGTGGGGCTGCCCGGGCTTACAATTGAGGTTGTGTCGCCGCAAAAAAAACTTTTCAAGGTCGGCGAGGAAGTAATTGTCGAGGCATTGGTAACGCTCCCTGGAGGCATGCCTGCGGATGGCGCAAGCGTATTCGGGGAAATCAACGGGAAAAAATTCAGGATGGAAAATATTTCTCCCGGGGTTTATTCCGGAACATATGAAATATCGCCCGCGGAAAAGGACGAGATTGGAATTCTCGTGATTGCACAGTCCGAATTCGGGCCCGGGGCTTCGGAGAAAAAAATATTCGTCTCCGGTGCAAGCGAATACTACGGCGCACAGGGCGTTCTTGAATTGCTTTTCTGGCCGATTGTTTTGGTTGTTGCACTTGCAATAATTTCCGTCCCTTTTTTGCTGAAGCGATTTTCGTTTGCAAAAAAGAAGGATGCGCTTGATGAAATCGACAGGCTTGAGAAGCGGGCGCAGGAACTCTATTTCCACAAAAAAAGCATTAATAAGGAAGAATATGACAAGTTAATGCAGAATTATTCAAAAAAAAGGCGTGAACTTTGATGTTGGAATTTTTAAAAAAAATTGGCTTGGGCTGGCAAAAAAAGGCGTTGCCAAAACCCGAAAAAGCTCCGATGCAAGAGCGCATGAAGTTAAATGGCGAGGGGCAAAATGGGGATGGCGGACTATTTGTAATTAAATCGAAAGAAGTTGCCATAGGCAATAAGCCGGATTTGATGCCCACGGGAATTCGCCAGTTCGATTTGCTAATACACGACGGCGGATTTGAACGCGGCTCGACCATCCTTGTTTCCGGTGGGGCAGGAACCGGAAAAACCACTTTTTCGCTTCAATCAATTTACGCCATGTGCATGGCTGGGGGAAAGGGCATTTACCTCTCTTTCGAGGAGGACCCGAAAAAAATTAAGGCGCACATGAAAAAAAATTATGAGTGGGATTTTGAGAAGCTCGAAAAAAAAGGCCAATTTGCGATAATTAAAATTGACCCCACTGATGTTTCAAGGGCGGTTGAACAGGTGCTGGTGGATAGGGAGGGGGAACTAAAAATCGACATGAAAAAAATTGATTTGCCTTTCTTGCCCGATGTTGTTGCCGTGGACAGCCTCTCGGCATTATCAATCGCGTTTTCAGAGGAGCAGAATTACCGCAAGTACATTAGGGAGTTGTTTGAGTCGCTCGAAAAGCTTGGTTGCACTTCCTATGTCATTAGCGAGACCGAGCAGAATCCAAAAATTTACAGCAGAACCGGGGTGG
>JANLHD010000138.1 GCA_024653865.1 archaeon
CTATTCCGACATTTGCCTGTGCAAGAGCTGGCGCGTCATTTATTCCGTCGCCGACAAACGCCACCTTTTTGCCCTCTTCCTGAAGTTTTTTGACCTCACTGGCCTTGTTTTCAGGAAGCACATGCGCCATGACTTTTTTTATGCCAACCTGCCTTGCAATTGCGTTGGCTGTCCTTTCATTGTCGCCCGTTATCATTACGGTTTCATAACCCATTTCATTGAGGCGCTTTATTGCGGCTTGGGAATTTTCCTTCACGGTATCCGCAATCGCAATGATGCCAGAAACTTTTTTGTTAATCGCGGCAATGACAACGGTCTTGCCCTCGTTTTCAAGCTGCTCGGCCTTTTTTATTACTTCTGAGGGCACCACGAGCCCCTCTTTTTTCATGAGCGCCTCGTTTCCGATTAAAACCTTGTTTTTGCCCACGGTTGCAGCAATCCCGTGCCCCGGAACCGCGTTGAAATCCTTTGGCTCCGAAAACTTCAGGTTTGATTCCCTTGCCTTTCTCACAATTGCCGCGGCGAGGTGGTGCTCTGATTTGCTTTCCGCGCCCGCCGCATTCAAAAGCAAATCCGTTTCCTTGGCATCGATTGCAATTATGTCCGTCACAATTGCTTCGCCCCTTGTAATTGTGCCTGTCTTGTCGAAAATAATCGTGTTCACTTTGTGCAGCATCTCAAGGCTTTGTGCGTTCTTGAAAAGTATGCCGTTCTCCGCGCCTTTCCCCGTGCCAATCATGACCGCGGTTGGAGTCGCAAGGCCCATTGCGCAAGGGCACGCTATTATGAGTGTTGCAACCATTATGGTGAGCGCAAAAATGAATGCCTCTCCCGCAATAAAATACCAGTAAAGCAGGGCGAGCAATGCAAGCGCCAAAACAACCTGCACAAAGTAACCCGCCACAATGTCGGCCAGCTTTTGTATTGGTGCCTTGCTTCCTTGCGCATCCTCTACGAGTTTTATTATCTGGCTTAGCATCGTGTCCTTTCCGATTTTCGTTGCCCTGAATTTGAACGAGCCGGTCTTGTTAATCGTGGCGCCAATCACCGTATCTCCTTTGTTTTTGTGGACAGGAATGCTCTCGCCGGTAATCATGCTCTCATCAATGCTGCTGCTGCCATCAACAATGATTCCGTCCACGGGAATTTTCATTCCCGGCTTTATGACAATCACATCGCCCAAAACAACGTCATTTATTGCAACCTCGGTTTCCTTGCCGTTGCGAATCACTATCGCGGTTTTTGGCTGCAAACCAATGAGCCTTTTTATTGCCTCGGATGTTTTTCCTTTCGCAACCGCCTCAAGGTACTTGCCGAGGACTATGAATGTGAGCAAAAGCGCGGCGGTCTCATAATAAACGCTTCCCTCAATCAACCCAAAAATCACAACCGTGCTGTAAACATACGCAGTTCCAACACCAAGTGCGACAAGGCTGTCCATATTCGGCGTCCTGTTAAACAGGCTGCGAAAACCGCTGGTGAAGAAATCCCTGTTTAGATAGAGCACAGGAGTTGTCAGTACAAATTGCACCAGCGTGACGTATTGCATGACAATTTCCGGGTACTCGAG
This sequence comes from archaeon, assembly GCA_024653865.1. Taxonomy (GTDB): domain Archaea; phylum Iainarchaeota; class Iainarchaeia; order Iainarchaeales; family Iainarchaeaceae; genus UBA493. The sequence goes on from JANLHD010000138.1 coordinate 1,571, forward strand.
CGCGATTATTCCCGCGAGCATTTCAGGCAGCGCGAGCGCAAAAACCGGGATCGTTAGAATTGCCGAGTAAACGACCCTTTTTTTGAGGGCGGATATTTCGTTCTCCCTCGCGTCCTTTTCATAATCCTCGCTTTCGGCCTCCTTTGCCCCGTAGCCGGTTGCCTTAATGGAATCAATAATTTGTTTCACACTCACTGCCGAGGCGTCGAATTCCACGCTTGCCTTTTGGGTTGCGAGGTTGACCTTATAATTTTTTATCCCCGGGAGCCTCTTTATCGCCCCGCTTACAATTCCCACGCAATGGTCGCTGCTCATGCCGGTTATTTCAAGGATTGCCTTCCCAGCGCGCCCGCCTGGCTCCTCAATGCCATAACCCAAACCTTCAATCACTTTCTTGAAATCCAAATGGCCGACTTTTTTTTCGTCGTATTCCACCGCAACCTTGTTTGTCAGGTAGTTCGCGTTTGCCGCCAAAACCCCGTCGAGCTTTTTCATCCTGCGCTCAATATTGCTCGAGCACGATGCGCAATGCATTCCCGTTGTCCTTATTGTCTCCTTTTTCATTTCTTCACCTTCATAAAAATGCCAGTGACCCTTTTGGGGCAAACAGGATTATTATAATTGCCACACCTGCGATTTTGATTCCAGTAAAAAGGAACCTTGCGAAGTTTGCCTCTTGGTTTTCAGGAAGGCCCGCCTCGCGGTGCATCATGTAACTCAAGCCGGCAAGTATTGCTGCAGAGCACGCGAATAGTATGTAGAGAAAGAGCATCA
>JANLHD010000071.1 GCA_024653865.1 archaeon
CGCACACCTCAACCCACGGCGCATTCGGGGCGGTGGCATTTGGAATAGGCACCACCCAAATTAGGGATGTGCTCGCATCGCAGTGCCTCTCAATGCAAAAGCCCAAGGTGAGAAAAATTGACGTGCAAGGCAAACTCGGCAAAGGCGTTTACTCAAAAGATGTGATACTCAAAATAATCGCACAGCTCGGAGTGAACGGAGGAATCGGCTACGCGTACGAATACGCGGGCGAAACATTCGACAACATGGGCATGGAAGAGCGCATGAGTGTGTGCAACATGAGCATAGAGGGCGGTGCACGCGCGGGGTATGTGAACCCGGACCAAAAAACATTCGATTACCTCGAAGGCCGCGAATTCACTCCCAAAGGAAGCGAATTCGAATCCGCGGTTGAATGGTGGAAAGAAATTGCCTCCGACAAAAACGCGAAGTTCGACGACGTGTTCAAATTGGACGTCTCAGAGCTCGCGCCAATGGTTACTTGGGGAATAAACCCGGGGCAGGCGTGCGAAGTGACACAGAACGTGCCCAGCCCGAAAGAACTCTCCGTGAACGAATCCCAAACCGCACAAGAAGCGCTCTTGCACATGGGCTTCGAGGCGGGGCAACCAATAGAGGGAATTCCAATAGATGTCGCATTCATAGGATCGTGCACGAATTCGCGCATAAGCGATTTGCGCGAAGCAGCACGCATCGCAAAAGGAAGGCATGTATCCAAATCCGTGAAGGCAATAGTGGTGCCGGGCTCGCAGCAGGTAAAACTTGCCGCAGAAAAAGAGGGCCTTGACAAAATTTTTGGCGCCGCGGGATTTGAATGGAGGCAGGCAGGTTGCTCAATGTGCCTAGCAATGAACCCCGACAAGCTCGTGGGAAGGCAAATGTGTGCATCATCCTCGAACAGGAACTTCAAGGGAAGGCAGGGCTCGGCAACCGGAAGGACGCTTCTAATGAGCCCCGCAATGGTTGCAGCCGCGGCAATCGAGGGAAAAGTGGTTGATTTCAGGGAGGAATACGCATGAGCACAGCGCAAAGCAAAATAACCCAGGTTGCGGCAAAAGGAATTGCCGTGCGCGGGAACGACATTGACACGGACAGGATAATTCCTGCAAGGTTCATGCGCACAATCACCTTCGACGGGCTCGGAAAATACGCCTTCCATGACGTGCGCTTTGATGAAAAGGGAAAACAAAAGGAGCATCCTTTTAACAAAAAAGAGCACGAAGGCGCGGGAATACTTATAGTGAACAAGAACTTCGGATGCGGCTCCTCACGCGAGCACGCGCCCCAATCACTCATGCGCTGGGGCATTAAAGCAATCGTGGGAGAGAGCTTTGCGGAAATCTTCGCCGGCAACTGCCAAATGCTCGGAGTTCCATGCACAGTTGCCTCGGAGGCAGAAGTTTTGGAACTTCAGGATTTTGTGGAAAAAGAGCCAAGCGCGGTTTTGACCCTCAATATTTCGGAAGGAAAAATCGAGTTCGGTGACATGGCAATAGATGTCAAGGCACCTGAAGGAAGAAAAAAAAGCCTCGTAGAGGGCACTTGGGACACCATGGGGCTGCTGATTAATAATCTGGAAGAGACCCGCAAAAAGGCATCACAACTCCCTTATATGCATAATTTCGGCAAATAAGCCAGATTCTTCACAAATGCAATAATTTATTATAGTTTGAATCCGCAAATAATATAGGCTTCTTTTTTTTGGAAAAGCCCCCCGTTTTTGAGAGGGGGGCGAAACGGAAAATGGTGTACATCTGCTCGGTTTGTGGCAAAAAATTTACTGAAGAGCATCTGGGTGATGCTGATCGCCACGTGTTGGACCATAGGGAATATGCTGAGATGATTAACAAGTCCGACAGAAGGGACGTGAAATACAGTTAACAAAAAACAAAATCTGTGCCACGCCTTTTTGTCGGAATTGGTTTCATAGGCTATCTTCGAGCCACTCGCGCACCGCATCCGCGGGAATGGCGCCGACGAATTCATTCACTATTTCCCCGCCCTTGAAAAGCTTCACCACGGGAATGCTCATAACGGAATAGCGCGCGCTCAATTTTGGGTTCTCTTCCACATTCACCTTTGCAAGAATGAACCTTCCTTTGTAATCCGCGGCAATCCTCTCAAGCACCGGCCCCAAAATTTTGCAGGGCGAGCACCATTCCGCCCAAAAATCCACCAACACAGGAACCTCATTTGATTTCTCAATCACTTCTTTTTGGAATTCGCTTTCAGAAACGTCCTTCACATGCACAACAAAACCCTCCAAAATCACAAAAAAACTTTTTTTTTATAAATAATTGAAATGGCAATAATTTATTATAGCAAACCGCATAATTTTTTCGGTATTTATTGCGGTTTGCTAAACCGCATAATTTTTTCGGTATTTATTGCGGTTTGCTAAACCGCATAATTTTTTCGGTATTTATTGCTGTTTGATAGCTTTAAAAATTTCCGCATAATGCGCGGGGCTTGAATTAAAGCAACGCAATTCCAAGGTAGATTAACCCAAGGCCTATGCAGAATTTCGAAAAATCGAGCTTCTCCACTAGGTTTAGCAAAATTCCAATTGAAAGGAAGCCCACAATTGCCGCAACGCCAAGCGCGACCAATTGCTCCGTGCCCACTATGATGCCGCCCTCCAATGCAAAGAACGCCTCTGCCACGGCGATGGTTGGAATGCTCAAAATAAAGCTCAGCCGAAACGCGTCCTTGAGCTTAAACCCCTCGAAGAGCAACGCCGAGGTAGAGGTGCCGCTTCTGCTAACCCCCGGAATTATTGAAAACCCCTGCGCGAGGCCCACAAAAAAACCGTTCTTTGGCGTCATTTTGCCGCCAAACCTTAATCTTCTTTTTTGCTGCACAATTCCAGTGATGATGAGCGAGATGCCGATCACCAAAGTGAAAAGCAAAGGCGCCCCGAGAATTTCTCGCAGGATAAGGTATGAAATTGCGCCCGTAATTGCGGTTCCCGCAAGCGCTGCGGCAAGAAACATCCTGGTTTGGTTTTCTTTTCCCGTTATAATGCGCGCAACATCCTTTCTAAAATAAACCGTTGCCGCCAAAAGCGTCCCGATATGTAAAAAGATGGATTCGGAAAGCGCCTGTGCGGGGGTGTGCCCGAAAACGTTCAGCATTACCCACGTGACCTGCCCCTGGCTGCTGATCGGGAGCCACTCTAAAATCCCCTGCAATGCCCCGAGCACAATCGCTTCTTCCAAGCCCATTATTTTTCACCAAAAAGCCCATCCGCAATTTTCGAATGGTTGCTTTGAATAAATGAAACAGGGAGTATTTATCAATGTTTTCAAATCCGCTTTTTGCTCCTTTTAGAGTTTGAAGTAGAATGTGTAAGTCAATGAGAGCAGAAAAATCACAATTACTCCGACAGCGGAAAATGCCCACCTCCCCAATTCAACTCCAAGCCCCGAAAGTGCAACCATCCCAAAATAAAAAATCAGGAATATTTTCAGCGACATTCCAAGATTGCCAAGCAAACCCATTTTTTCACCTAAAAAACAACAGCGACACAACAAATGCGCCGTAGAATTGCACTTCGCTCAAAAACAAAAGCTTCTTTTTGAGAAATTCGTTCGTTTCCGCAATTGCGAGAACCGCGAGCTTTGTCGCGTAATAAATCACGAGAAATTTTCCCGTAAAAAAAGGTATTCCGAGGATTTTTTCAAAATCGAAAAACGCGAAGAAAGTGATGAAAATCACTATGGAGCCCACCACAAAATTTTGGCCCTCGAGGAACATGTAAAAGGTTGCGAGCAGCGCGAAAGTAATGAAAAGGTTCTGTGTTGCAATGTGCACAAACCAGCCCAAATCGAGGCTTGCCAGCGCACCAATTGCCTCCAACAACATTTCAAATCACTTATTATAGTTACTCAATAACTTACTCCTTTTCTTTTATTTAAAATATTTTAACTAAATTTTTATCAAACCGTAACATTAATATACTATTTTTGCGTAATGTTAAATATGGTGGATTTAAAGGTGTTGGATGTTAAGGACAGGAAAATCCTCTACGAACTCGATATTGATGCGCGCTCCTCGCTCTCGCAAATAGGGAAAAAAGTTGGGCTTAGCAAGGAGGTCGTGAACTACCGTATCAATCGCCTCCAGCAGGAAGGAATCATAAAGGGATTCTATGCGCGCATTGACGCATCAAAAATTGGATTAGTAATGTTTAGGACATTTTTAAGCCTTCAGAATATCACCCCTGAAAAGGAGGAGGAGCTCATAAACTACATATGCGTGCAAAAGGAAGTCGGCTGGTGCGTCAAGGTTCAGGGAAATTGGGATATCAATTTTATCTACTGGGCAAAAAGCACGAACCATTTTTTCAGCTTCTGGAAAGGATTCAAAAAGCTTTACGGCAATTTCATTTCAAGCAGGTGGACATCGGTTTTCGGATGGTTCGTCAACCTTCCGAAAGGTTTCCTTGTCGGAAAAAAGCCAGAGCCATTTAAGCCTTTCATTATGGGCGGCAGCGAAAAAATCGATTTCGACGAACTCGACCTGAAAATCATAGAGGTCCTTTCCAAAAGGGCACGCGAACCCCTGGTCTCAATCGCAAAAGAACTCGGGGTCTCGGACAAGGCAATTTCCTACCGGATAAAAAACCTTGAACAAAAAAAGGTGATTGGAGGGTATGGCGTTCGCCTGGATTTGGAAAAAATTGGCTATGAATACTGGAAGATCCACGCATCCTTCAAGGATTACTCGGAAAAGAGGTTCAGCGACCTGAACAATTACTGCATCGCCCACCCGAACATCGTATACACCGACGAGCTGATAGGCGGAGCGGACCTTGAGATTGAGGGTTTTTTCCGCAATTCACAGGAACTCCAAAAATTTTTAGATGAGACAAGATACAAATTCAATGATCTCATAAAGGACACGGAAATAATGCTATACTACAAAGAATACAAGCTCAACCTCTTTCCATGGGGCGGATAATTTATGGTTTGCTTAGGTTATTGCCACGTATTGGTAAAAATCCGCATTTTTTGAATAAGTTTTTTTATAATCGGAGTATTGGGAAATTTTTTTGAAACCCGCCTTTTTCAGAAGGTTTAGCAATTCTCCCCTTTTGAAAGGATAAAGCTCAAGCCTTGCTTTTCTTTTTCTTGCGGTGTCACTGTACTCGAACACCACCTTTTCAGGCGTGATTTCAATGGGTGTGCCATGAACCTTATTTCCGCAGTACACATAATTCGCACTATACCGAAAATCCCCTTTGAGTATTGCCTTGTTATTGTCGAGAATGTACTGGTAATTTCTTTCATCAATTATAAGAATTCCGCCATTTACAAGCATCTTCCTGAACTGTGTGAGGGTTTTCAAGCGGTCTTTTTCGTCAAAAAGATATGTTAGTGAATTCCCCAGGCAGATGACCGCATCAAATGATTTTTCAAAATGCTTGCCCAGTTCCCTCCAGTCATAGCTTGTTATGTTCAGCTTGACTTTTTCTCTCCTTGCGTTTTCCTGCGCTTTTTTTATGAACAGAAGGTCAAGGTCGTTACTTGTAACTTCAAAGCCTTCCTTTAGGAGATAGATTGTATCGCATCCGTCTCCTAGGCACGCTTCAAAAATTCTTTGGCAATTGTTCTCAAGCAGTGTTTTTTTTAGAAATCCGTCTTCCCCTTGCCTTCTTTTTTTCCAATCTATAAAGTCGGCCCACATATCAACAAGGGCCATTGAATTGTAATTATCACTTATTATTTTTTCCATTCAAATACCTTTTAGGGATTTATACTAAAATCTTTGGATTTTCTCCAATAATATTGTTTCCCAAGGTTTGGGAGGCTCATTTTTTTCTGATGAGCTCAAAAAGCGCCTTCGCGGCCTCTTGGGGTCCGATTCGCTCCATGCCCAAAACCCCGAGCTGGGTGTTTATTTGCCCCACAAAAACGCCCGCCTCAAAGAGCTTTGCAAAATATTTTTCCGCCAAAGCATCATGCTCCTTTTGAACTGCGCGGGGCCGAAAATATTCGCATAATACGCGCCAACAATTCCTGTATCCACGGTGGTTCCCTTTGCCATTCTCTTTCCCTCGCGAAAAACCGCCATCGCCTCTTTCGGGGAATTGAATTTCTTTATGAACTCGCCGCCTCTTACAGGCTCGTAATTGTTTGCGTACAAAAAGAAATCCACTTCCCAGCCGTGCAATATTTCCTGCAAGGTTGTAATTGGAAGAACCGCCCTTGCATTCACTTTCGAGGGGCTCATAATTATTGAGCGGTCAATGTTGCCGAATGCATAGCCCGCATCCAAATCATCGAGGCGCACAAACGCGCCGGTTTCGGTCCCATACGCCTTTATGCTTCCGTTCTCAATTGAAAGCGAACCCATGTCATCGAACACAATTGGCATGTCCTTTATGTGCTCCTCGCCCAAAATACGAAAGGCCTCAAGCGACTCGCTCTTTCCAGTGCCCGAGTCCCCCACAATTACAACGTTTGCCTTCGAGCCATCCTTGAGCGTGATTCTAGTCATCGCGCCGTGCACGGGGAGCCTTCCCCTTGCAATCATTATGGAATTGTAGAGCGTTAGCATCATCTTCTTCACATACCCAAAGTACGCGAATTCCTCCGCCACCGGAAGTGCGCCGACCATTATACCGTTTTCCTTGTCGTTGTAGAACACGGTCCTGCTCTTGTACCTTTCGAATG
>JANLHD010000139.1 GCA_024653865.1 archaeon
CAAGTACTATTGTGAGGACGCACTCGGCAACGTAGGCCCAATAGATGATGAGAAATTCAAGGTTGAAGGAACAAGCTTCACAATAGAACTCAACAAGAAGTGGAACCTCATTTCGGTGCCGTTCGTTCTGCAGGACAATGACATAACAAAAGTCCTTGGCAACGGAATTGTGGGCGATGTGAACAACGTTGAGGCAGTCTGGGCATACGACTCAATACTGGGTTGGCAGGTCTACAGGCCCTCGAACCCGGGCGCGAGCAACCTTGAAACAATGGATCCGGGAAGGGGGTATTGGACAAGCATGTACAATGATGATGAACTCGTCATTGGAGGCGCGCTCTTCAGCCCGGCACAAACCCCGCCAAGCTGGCCAATTGTTCCCGGCTGGAACCTGATTGGCTACTATGGGAATGATGGCTTGTTCGAACCGCCGTTGCAGACAAAAACAATCTATGACGGCCCTGACACGGACTTTACGGAAGGTCCAGGAAGGGATGCTGGATGTATGCTATATTCTCTTGGAGATAGCGTGCTTGACAAGGGCTGGACAGGCTTATTGGGATATTGGGAACCCGATAACCCCAATCAGTGGAGTGCCTACAATTACGGCGACAGCCTGGATGCGGGTGCAGGATACTGGTTATCAACCGATGAGACTGGCCAATACGAGTTCACGACAAATTGCGGTTTCGTCTAAAGGGCGAACCGCAAAAACCCTTTTTTAAGGAAGTTGAACAAAAAAAGTGGTTATTTTAAAACAATACCAAACAAATAACTATATTGAGGGAAAAAATGAAAAAAACGTTTTTGGGTGCTTTGGCGCTGTTTTCGGCAATGCTTGTTTTTGCGGGGGTTGCAATGGCAGTGCCTGGAATGCCGCACCAATTCTACGGCACTGTTACAATCAACAGTGAAGCCGCACCCAACGGAACAATTGTAAAGGCAATTGTTGACGGAGAAGAATACACAACCACCGTGGTTTCGGGAATTTATGGGCAGAGCCCGGCTGAAACCTTTTTCGTGCAAGACCCCGAGCCTGTTAACAACAAGGGAAAAACAATTGAATTTTTTGTGGGAACGACTTCTGCTGCCACCGCGCAGTATGCGGATGTAACCCTGTGCCCTGACTGTGGATTTTCACAATTGAACATTGCAATCACAGTTGAAGGCGAAGTGCCAACGCCGCCTGAAACACCGCCGCAAACCCCAACAGCAAGTGCGGGCGGTGGAGGAGGGGGCGGAGGTTCTGGCGACCCAACCGAGAGCAGGCTTCTTAGGGTTTCTCCCGCAAAAGCAGAAGTAGGGGAGGAATTTCAGTTCGATGCATTGTGCAAGTGGAATTTTGGGTGCTTCATTGAAACAGACGGGGAACAAATAGCGCAAATGGTTAAGAGTTCGGGTTTTCAGGCATTTAGGCACGTTTATGATTCTGAAGGGGAAAAAACAGTGAGGCTCTACCACAGCGGGACCAAGCCCACGCTTGTTTCAGAAAAAACAGTTACAGTTACCGAAAAAATAGTCGAAACAGAGGTTCAAGAGGAGCCAATAATAGAAGAAGCCGGCGATAATGGCCAAGAGAACATAGATGACGCCCAGCCTCCTGCTCAGCCCCTTTCCACTAAAGAAAATCAAGATGCAATTGTGGCAACCGAAGAGACCACGACGCCGACCGGTTTCTTTGGGCTAGGAAATTTTGAAACTGGCACAAATGCCACCGCGATTGGCGCAATAGTGCTTGTAATATTGGCAATAGGCATTGCATTCTATTTCAGGCAAAGGAAAAAATAGGCTTTTTCACTAGCCAATAAGGCGTTTTTTACCATTCACCCTTTTACTATACAATGCCAAACACTAGGGGCAAGGGGGGAATAGCCAGGCATTAAAATTGCCGTTGAATAAAAATGCAAAACCCACAATTACTCTTTTATACAACTAAACCATTCTTTTAACCATGGCAAGGGATAGTCTTGGGTGGCGCGCATCGCGCGCAATAAAGGACAAGGCAAAGGAAAAAATCCTTCTCGCAAAAGAGGACGTGCCCTTGCTCGCGCTTTTGGTCGCAGAGTTCGTGCTAACGCTCGTTATTGTTCTCGCAATAATACTCTACCTCGACGGCAGGTTCAATGAAATGGAATTCCCCTTCAACCTAATCATATTTGCCGCAATCGTGTATGCGGTGCTGCACTTCTATCAGTACACCGAGGCATTCAGAAGGCTTAGGGGAATGAAGCGCGAATCATCATTCCGGATTTTCCTGCTTGAGTTCGCGATTTTTTTGGTGGTTGCAATCTCCGGGTACATTTACCAGGATCCCTCAATCAATACCCTGCCCTATCCGTTCAACATCCTTCTGTTCCTCGCGGTGCTATCGGTGCCGCTGTGGCTGTATGTGAAGGAAAAATTCATTGAAAAATAGGCAAAATTATTCCCTGCTCTTTTCCGAAGGAAGGGTGCCGAGCTCCTCGTCGATTTCACGCGCGGTTCTTTTCATGCGCTCAAAAACGCGCTCAACGTCCTCTTGGATTTCCTCAATAGTGCGAAGCACGGAGCGCGAGCGCAGCATGTAATACCTGCCCGCGTGCACCACTATTCCAGAACGCATGAGGTTGTTCAGGTGGTTGATCACAGAGCCCCTGCTCATGCCGACCCGCTGCGCAATTGCACTCGAAGTTAGGGCCTCGCCCCTGTCGGATGCAACAAGCATCGCCTTGAAAATCGAGGAAGCGGTTTTGTCCTTGTCTATTGGCTCATAAAACCCAAGAGTCTGGCAGAGCCATTCGAACTCCTCCAAAGGGTCCTGCGAAAAAGGCCGCTCAACTTTTTTCACCACAATCTTAAAGGCAACCCTGTTCGGTTCAGCATCCATAACAAAATAGATTTGGGTGAAACCTTTAAAAAGGTTTTGATTAAACACTTTAGTTATTGTCCAAATAATTTGGGCAATATTTAGGTTTTTTTGGTGAAGTGTAATGGTTAAGGAAGAAGCGAAAGATCCCTGCGAAGGTTTGGAGAAGGAACTTTCGGAACTTCGGGCAGTTTCGCAAGGATACAAAGAAACCCTGCAAAGGCTCCAGGCCGAGTTCGAAAATTTTTCGAAGCGCACGGAGCGCGAAAAGCACGAGTTCCGCAAAATAGTGAACGCCTCCTTATTGGAGGATTTTTTGCCGCTCGTGGACACAATCGAGGAGGCCGAAAAGCACGCGAAGCAGGAGGAAGCGAAAAAAGGTTTCGGGAAGATCAAAGGGCAATTATTGCGCATACTCGAAAAAAATGGGGTGAAAAAAATCGAATCCGTCGGAAAAAAATTCGACCACTCGCTTCACGAGTGCATGCTCACGGTAAGCGAAGAGGGAAAGGCGGACGGCGAAGTGCTTGAGGAATTCGCACGAGGGTACGCGCTTTATGATAAGATACTAAGGCCGGCAAAGGTCAAGGTGAACAAAAAAAATCAGGATTAAAGGAGCTGGTATAAAATGGGTAAAATAATAG
>JANLHD010000142.1 GCA_024653865.1 archaeon
TAAGGCTCTCGTTCGAAATAGACGGAATCGTTGACAAACCCGACATAATCGGCGCAATCTTCTGGCAAAGCGAAGGCCTGCTCGGCGACGAGATGGACCTAAAAGAGCTCCAGAAAAACGGGAAACTCGGGCGCATAGAAATAGATTTCACAACCGCAATGGGAAGGACAAAAGGAACCGTAATAGTCCCAAGCTCCATGGACATGGCGGAAACCAGCATTCTTGCCGCGGGAATAGAAAGCGTCGACAAAGTCGGCCCGTGCGAAGCAAAATTCGAAATCGTGGACATAGAGGACACGAGAACCAACAAGCGCGACGAAATCAAAAACAGGGCACAAGAAATCCTCAAAAAAATGATGGACAAATCAAGGCCCGACACCCAAATGCTAAGCGACGAACTTCGCGAAAACGTGAGGGCGGCAAGGCTAGTTGACTTCGGGCCTGACAAATTGCCCGCAGGCCCCGACGTACAGGCAAGCAACGAAATAATAATCGTCGAAGGAAGGGCTGACGTTCTTAACATGCTCAAAAACCAAATCACCAACGTGATTGGAATGAACGGATCCAACATTTCCCCAACAATCGTCGAACTATGCAAGAACAAGGAAGTGACCGTGTTCATCGACGGAGACCGCGGAGGCCTGCTCAATGCACGAAAGCTCGCGCAAATGGCAAACGTCGATTTTGTGGCAAAAGCACCCGACGGAAAAGAGGTCGAGGAACTCACGAGAAAGGAAATAATCCAATCCCTCAAAAGAAAGGGGACACTCGAAGAAATGCTCGGCGAAAAAAAACCGATGGTTTTTGAAAGGCGAGGGCCCCCAAGAATCGACGACCGCAGAAGGGACTCACGAGGGCCAAGAAGGCCAATTGGCTCCATGGGAATGCGCGACAACAGGCCACGCGACAGGGGAGATAGAAGAGGCCCGCCGAGGAGATGGAACGACGAACCCCCAAGGGATCGCATCGAAAACCGCGAACGCGAACCAAGGGAACACCCGGAATTCCGCGAACCAAGGGAAATGCAAGAGCCAATGGAACAAAGATTTGGCACACGCGAAATCGCCAGAAGCGAAGGCGGCCCGAGGCTCGAGGTCTACGAACAAAAAATCCTCACCACCGCCGAAGAACAGGCATTCAAGCCCGTGCTCTTGGAACTAAAAGGCACGATGAAGGCAAGAATCCTTGACGAAAAAAACGCCCAAATAAAAGAGGTCGAAGTAAAGGACCTCGTGGCGGAACTGGGCAAGTCAAAGAAAAAGCCAAGCGCCATAATCTTCGACGGAGTCGTCACAAAAAGGCTCGTTGAGGCGGCGGAAAAAGCCGGGGCAAAATACGTCATCGGCGCCAGGAAAGGAAAAATAGAGCAAAACAAGAACGTGAAGGCAACCGCACTATAAGGTTGCTTTCACAAAAAACTTTTTTTTCAAAAACGGGGGGCAAAAATTGCCCTCTTTTTTTCCTATTTTTTTCTTCTAAAAGACCTTATTGGTTCGTCCGGGACTTCCCTAATGGTTTCCTCGATCGGGATTATCAAATCCCCGGTCCTATAAAGATTCATTCCAATGAAAAGAACCGCGAGCCAGAACAAAATTGACGCAATTGGCCCCAAAAGCCCGAACCAAAATTGCCTAACAGTTAGCCTTGCACTCTCTTCGCGAACAACAATTCCGGTCGACCTATGCAAGGTCTCCGCGCAGGAATTGAACGAAAGCCTCTGGTCGGAAAGCGACGCGTCGCCATCTATGCGCTGGATGCATGAATCGTAATACTTCAAATTGTCCCACGAATCGAACATTGCAGCAGATGCCTGCACAAACATCAAAAACGCGGCGAAAATAATGAAAGAGCCGATTAACTTCGGCATGTGCACATCGCGGCCCGCGACCCTGAAATAAATGATTCGCCTCAATTCAAAAACTCCTGCATCATTATACAATTAATTTATATATAAAGGTTTCCGACGGCGGCGCGGGCTCGCCACGGCGGTTTTTAATCATTTGCGGAGGAAAGAATCTCTTAAAGAAGAGAGTACTGCGCAAGCAGGTTTCTTTCTTTTTTGGTCGAGCTTCCTGGCCCCGAGGGGACTAGGCCGTGCAGAATTTAAAATTCTGCATCGGTTTTCTTTCTTATCAAAGAAAGAAAAAAGGTCGGGCTCGTGGTCTAGTGGTTATGACATCTCCTTTACACGGAGGGAGTCGCAGGTTCGAATCCTGCCGGGCCCATACCCCTCCACCGGAGGGGTGATGCGAGCTTCGCACGTTTTGATGCAACTTTTTCAAAAGTTGCTTCGGATCCTGCCGGGCCCACTTTCATTTATTTTGCGGGTTTTCTTTTGGGCCTTTTTTCCCGAGGCGGGGCTGCGCGATTTGCAGCCAAAACCTGCCTTCTGAACTCGACAAGTTTTTCGGTGTTCCTACGGCATTTTTCAAATAGGTTTCTTATTTGCATGAGTGTCTCTATCTTGTTGGGCGGCCAAAACAGTTGCGCATCCTTAACTCTTGCAATTTCTTCTAATTTTATTCCAAGTTTTGAGGCTATCGCCCACCCGTGCCCCGCCCCCACAATGGAAAAATCAGGTTTTAGCCTAAGTGCAGCCGAAGCCATCCTTTCGTCCCGCAAGACCCACAAAACATATTCAGAGGGCAGATCTTGCCCTCTAAGATAAACGTCAAACGCATCGCGAGCTGCGTGATACTGCTGCAGAGCCAATTTATGCGAGATCTCCTCTTTCTTTTCCTGCAGGAAAGCAGAGTCGAGCCAGACAACTTCCATGTTTTTTGATTTCGCGTAATCCGAGAGGGCGGAAAAAAAAGGTTTGTTTTCTGGGGCCAGGTCAAAAAAATTTAAATAACTCAAAAACCTCAATCTTTGGTCTGCCCAGCGCTTGAGTGGCTCGGATGACCTGCGGCTATTAACCAGCCTTGTTAGTACTTTCTCCTCCCGATCGTAGTCCATCTCAAGACCGACTTTCTTGGCGCCTTTTGACGCCATAATGTCAATTGCCTCTTTTGCCACTTGTATGTTCTCAGCACGATGGTCTACCAGAACAAGACGTGAAGGCGACGAATGGCTCGGGCTCATAAATAAAACAATAATCTAGGGAATATAACAATGTTCTGAAATGCAGGGCAGCGAGATTTTTCCGAAACGACAAGTTAAAATACATTTCAACACCAAGAGAATAAACACCTAAATTTCTGGAGGCAAGAAAAAATGGTACTTGAAATTATCGGCGCAATTGTGATCATAGGAGCCATTGTAGTGGGCCTTTGGCTATTGGTCGCTTTCAACGGTTTCGTGCAACTGCGAAACAGAATCGAGAACGCGTGGAGCCAAATTGACGTCCAGCTCAAAAGAAGGTACGACTTGGTGCCAAACCTAATTGAAACTGTGAAGGGTTACGCAAAGCACGAGAAAGAAACCCTTAGCATGGTGACACAAGCAAGGAATATCGCAGTAAACGCGACAAGCGTAAAGGAACAGGCGCAGGCGGAGAACATGCTCTCGGGCGCACTCAAAAGCCTCTTCGCGGTATCAGAAGCATACCCAGACCTCAAGGCAAACAAAAACTTTTTGATGCTCCAAGAGGAACTGAGCGGAATCGAATCAAAAATCGCATACACCAGGCAGTTCTACAACGACGAGGTCCTGAAATTCAACACGAAAACCGAAATGCTCCCGGACAGCCTAATCGCGGGAATATTCGGGTTCAAGAAAAAGGATTACTTCGAAATAGAAGAAGCGGCAAGGGAACCGGTCAAAGTAAAATTCTAACCGGTTTCCCCCAAAACCTTTTTTCTAAAGGGGTGAAAGGCACATGTACGAGCAAATATCCCAAAATAAGAGAAACACCCTACTGCTGGTTGCCGGATTCTCATTGTTCATAATTTTCCTCGCGTGGGTTTTCGGGGAAATATGGTTCCAGGGCGGCGGAACACTTGGAATCATACTGGGCGCAATCTTCCTCGCATTCTTTGTCGCATTCAACTACTTCTGGGGAGACAAGGTAGTGCTTGCGGTAAGCGGCGCAAAAGAGGTCAGGCAAGAAGACCAACCATACCTGCACTCACTAATAGAGGGCCTCGCAATTGCGGCGGGAATCCCAAAACCAAAAGCGTACGTAATTGAAGACACGGCACTGAACGCATTCGCAACAGGAAGGGACCCCGAGCACGGAATCATTGTGGTGACCACAGGGCTTATTGCCACAATGAATCGGCAAGAACTCGAAGGCGTAATCGCCCACGAAATGAGCCACATCAAAAACTACGACATAAGGCTCATGATGATGATAGTTGTCCTTGTGGGGCTCGCCGCGCTACTGAGCGACATCATGCTTCGCAGCGTTCTTTTCGGAAGACATGACGACCGCGGCGGCAGGGCAGGACTTATAATGCTCGCAATAGGAATAGTGCTCGCAATACTAACCCCAATAATCGCACTCGTGGTAAAAATGGCGATTTCAAGGGAACGCGAATACCTGGCGGACGCCGACGCCGCGCTACTCACAAGAAACCCGCCCGGGCTTGCGAGCGCGCTCAAAAAACTCGCAGGGGACAAGGAAGTTCTCGAGGCCGCGAACAAGGCAACCGCGCACCTCTACATTTCAAACCCGCTCAAAAACAGAAGCGGCTTTCTGGACTCGATGTTCTCAACCCACCCCCCAATAGAGAAGCGCATAGCAAGGCTCGAGGCAATGTAAAACAAATAAATAAGGGCAACGCACTATTTAGTTCCGTGAAGCGCCTGGCAATTTTATTACTCATTCTTTTTCTTGCAACAAGCGCGAGCGCGGTCGAATTCCGCCCCTCGACAGTGAAGAGCATGGAACTCACCATGGCAAGCGAAGTTTCAGGAACGATAGGCGGCACCATAACCAAGGGGGATGAGGCGCAAATATTTTTCCTCACAATCCAGCCCGAGAATCGCCAGCAAATAATCTCCATCAAAGAACAAATGACAATAGCAGGGGACGTAATTGAACCCGAATACGTGAAACAAAACAATCTGACATACGCGAGCTACACAATAGACCTGTACAAATATTCCGAGGCGCGCGAATTCACAATCGTGCGCGAAGCGCGGGTAAAAAGAAACGCAACAATAGGGCTAAACGCGGATTACAACCTCTCGCAGCCAATCGAGAGCTACCGGGATTTGCTCGAACCAACGGACTACATAGAATCAGATGACCAGGAGATACAGGCAAAGGCGTCTGTAGAATTCACCTCCGACTCGGAAATAGAAACCATACGTGAAATAGCGCAGTGGGTGAATAACAACATTGAATACGATTTTGAAAACTATTACAACGGAATTTGGGGCGCAAAGGACACATACAACAGCAGGGCGGGAGTGTGCGACGAATTTGCGAACCTCACCGCGGCGTTCTCGCGCGCGAAAGGAATTCCCACACGCTATGTCTCCGGAATGAGCTTTGACGGAGAGCGCTTCGGCCTGCACGGGTGGCTAGAAATGTACCTGCCAGGATCGGGGTGGATAGGGGTTGACTCCACCTATGGGGAAGCCGGCTACATTGATGCCGCGCACATATCAATCGCAAAAACACAGGACGCGAACCAGGCAATTGATTTCATAGCAAAAACAACCAGTGTAAAGCCAATAACCATCAGCGCAGAATTGGGGTTGCCCGAAGTGGAAATACACTCGGTTGAATTCTTCGAAGGCATGCTGGAAAAAAAGGTGGAAAAACCCGAAGCCGTGCGCGCGGGCGAACCATTCCAGGCAAAGGCAGAGCTCACGAATGTTTCGGGAAGCGATATCATGGTGCCAATAGAACTCGTCCTCCACCCCGACTTTGAAGTGTCAAATCCGCAAAGAATAGTGTACATCAGGGCGGGCGAAACCAAAAACATCGAGTGGGATGCACGCGCGCCAATAAACGATTTTTCCTCAGGGCACTACGATTACGGAATGCTCCTGCTCTCGCTCGACGGCAATGTTTCCGCAAACATCAGGATGGTGCCAAAAATCCTCCCGAAAGAAACAAACGCAAGCATAAGCGCAATTGATGTGAGCCCGTTTGTTTCACAAAAGGGGATTGAAATAAAAATTTTGCTCGAAAACTCCGGGGGAAAAAGCGGCACGGCGAAAATAGAAATTTTTTACGAAGAAAACCTGGTTGAAACGCGCGAAGAAAGGCTTTTGGCGTACGAAAAAAAAGAAATCACAATTACCGTGCCCAAAATCGAATACGGGGAAATCGATTTGGCGGTGCTCGGTGAG
>JANLHD010000150.1 GCA_024653865.1 archaeon
GTAGCAACCCCGCCATAAACTGAATTTAGTGCCGCCAAAAATATGTCTCTCAGCGGTTCTTCCCCTAAGCCTCTAATACTTTTTGATGAACGTTCTAAATTCATCCCAAGACTATTTATCTGTTTTATAATTTCAACATATGTTTCAATTTCTAATTGAGGCTCTATATTTTTGTTGATATCTTGTTGCAATCAATAATTTTTTTGGACTCTTTTATTTTTTCCAAAAGAACTTTTGCATTTTTAGCTTCTTTGGTTTCCATAACATACATCATACAACAAACCCATTTTAAAGGTTGTTATATAACACCTATAGTTGCTATGGCGTTAACCTCATCATTGCCTGAATTATATTCATGGTTTAATTGATTTAATCCTTTGGGTTTGCGACCGCGAACTTTTCTAAGAAAAATTCTACGTCAAAATGAGCTTTAGCAGTCCGAGCGGCGAGATGGTTTTTTCCTTTGCCTTCTCGTCGGCGAGCATTCCAGAGATTGCGGCGCGCACTTTCTCTTTTTTTGCGGCCTTGTCGATGACCAGGTTCAAGAGCCATTTGTTCGAGCCGAGTTTTTGCAGGTTGTGGGATGTTTTGAGCTCGTGGCCAATGGCGCCCCAGAGTTCCTTGTCGTATGCGTCAAGGTTTTGTGCCGAGTAATTGTTTTCTTTGAGCGCGCGCGCAATGTGCTTTGCCGCGAATTTTCCGGAGGTCATCGCGTTGCCGACTCCCTCTCCCGAGAAGGGGTCTATTAGTGATGCCGCGTCACCGACGAGCACCCACCCGTTGCCGTGGTTTTTTCTGTGATAAGAGCCCAAGGGAAGCGTCCAAACTTTTATTCCCTGTTCGTCAATTTTGGCGTTCTTGAAGCGTTCGCGAAAAATCGGGTGGTTTGCGATTATTTCTTCCTGTGTTTTTTTCAAGTCCAATTTGCGCTTTTGCTTTTCGCTTGTGAGAAGCCCAAGGCCTACGTTTGCCAGCCCGTTGTCGAGGGGGAAAATCCAGAAGTATCCCGGCATTATTTGGTCGACAAAGTGGAGTTCTATGTTTCCGCTCATTCCGCTAACGCCCTTGTAATAGCCGCGCGTTGCAATGACCTGGTGCTGCGGCGGCAGTGCCCCTTCGCCCACTTTTTGCGCAATGACGCTCGAGGTTCCGTCGGCGCCAACGACAATTTTTGCCCGGATTTCAAGCGCTTCGCCGGATTTTGTTTTTCCCTTGATTCCTTTTACATAATCGTTTTCCAAAATAAGGTCTGTTACCGTGAATTCTTCGAGTGTTTCAACCTGTTTTTTTGCGTTCTGGAAAATCACGTTGTCGCCGTTTACTCTTTTCACGACAAAGCCGGGTTTGGATTGGGTTTTTCGCTCTGAGCCGGGGAACGGGATTTCAATGGTGGTGCCCTTGGGGCTTGAGAATATTACCCCGTAAACTCCTTCGTGGGGGACTTTGTCGAAATCCTTTACTATGCCTAGTTCTTTTGCGATGCCGACGCTTTTTCCGGAGAATGCGTCCCCGCAGATCTTGTCGCGCGGGAACTTTGCCTTGTCAACCAAAAGTATGCTGTTGACCCCGTTTTTTTTGAGAAACATTGCGGTTGAGCTGCCGCCGGGGCCGCCTCCCACTATGATGACGTCGTACTCTTTCTTTGCCATGTTATCACAAAATTGAGAAACCTATTTAAATGCTATTCGCTTGCGTTAACTTCCCCTAAACCTTCATTTGTGCCGTTGGCCTTAGCAATCCTTGTGCCCCGAATTTTTTTATGTAATAGTATAGGTGGATTAGGGGCACTATTGCCGCAAGCGCGTTCAATATGAGGAACGGAATCGAACCTAGCAACAGCGCATAATATGCAAGGCTCGCCGACCCGAGAAAATAAAGCGCCATGAACCTTTTTTTCATGCCGGGTTCTTTCGATTTTGCGGTTTCAAGCAATCCCGGGAGCCAGGCGACAACTATGAGCGCAAGGCCTAACAATCCAAAAACATCGGGTTCCATCTAAAGCAAAACGCTTTTTTTGGTTATTAAACCTTCGGTTGAAAAGTTGCAAAAATGGTTCAAATTTATACTCTCAGCGAGCCGCGAAAAGCCCTGGCTGCGTAGTAGGATTGTGCGCCGTTGTGGTACAAGAATATTTTGCCGTAGCGTCGGTCGCAAAATATGGCGCCGTCGAGTTTTCTGATTTCGGGAGGCGTTTTCACCCAGCTCGATGTTGTTGTGTCGAAGTCCCCGAGTTTTTGCAGCTCTTTGTATTGTTCTTCGGCTAAAATTTCGATGCCCATTTCTTTCGCCATGTCGATGGCGTTGTTTTTTGGCTTGTGCTCTTTTCTTGACTCCTGGGCTTCACGGTCGTAACAAACGCTTCTGCGGCCTTTGGGGCTTTGCTGC
>JANLHD010000154.1 GCA_024653865.1 archaeon
CTCAAGGCCGCTTGAGCCCTCCAAAGTGTTCACAATGTAACCAGAAAAATTCTTGTCAAAAAAACCCTCGACAAGGCGCCTTGCATCGATGTCGCGCAAATTCACGGCCTGGCTAATTACCTCGCCCACCGGAAGGTTCATGGAAGAGACCTTCCCAGAACTATAACGCTGTCCGCGTGGTTCTTCAACGCCGCGGCGCTCATCTCTTCGGCAAGAATCACAATTGTTTCCTTTCCCGCCCTCTTTGCCTTCATAATTGCGGGCAAAAAATCCGAGTCGCGCGTAACAAACACGACAGAATCGATTGCGGGATTGTACACCGCCTCGACGGCATCGCAGGCCATGCTGACATCAATGTCGCCCACGGTGAGCACGGATTCAAAACCCTGGTTCACAATTGCCTCAAGAAGCTTGTTCGAGGCATACTGGTTCACAAAAACCCTGCCGATCTTAACTTTCCCGAACTTTTTGAGGCTCTTGCGGATGTCCGCGAGATCGATTCCCAACTCTTTTCTCAAAATATTCGGGCCATCAATGAAAACCGCGAGGTTCTTCTCCTGCAGCCTAATTTTTCGCCACGATTTCACAAAATCAAGCATAACCAAGAACCCGTATATATGGACTAGGACCACAAATATAAAACATTCATCACCCCCCAAAAAAGCCCGAGGAACACGTAGGAAAGCTATTTAAACTATACCAAATTCTAATGAATAAGTGGAAAAAAATGGCTGAAGGAACAAAAAAATTTGTTGACGCAGGGCAATTAAAGCCCGGTTCTTACGTGTTAATAGACGGCGAACCCTGCCAGGTAAAGGGAGTGGAAAAATCAAAGCCCGGAAAGCACGGGGCGGCAAAAGTAAGGGTCACGGCAATGGGGATTTTCAAGGACACCAAAAAGAACCTCATGAAGCCAACCGACGCAAGCGTTGATGTGCCCATAATCCTCAAGGGCTCGGCGCAGGTTGTTGCGGTAATGGGCAACACTGTGCAACTAATGGACCTCGAAGATTACCAAACCTACGACATAGAAAAGCCAAAGGATGTGCAAGGGCTTACGGGCGGAACCGAAGTCGAGTACATCAAATGGGGCGACCTTTTGAAAGTCGTCCGAAAGCGCGGCAGCTAAATCTTAGAGCCCAACCGAGCCAAACCTTAAATAGCCAAAAAAACCTATTTCTCTCCAATGGCAAGTGGACATCGCAGCCCAGGAATCGACCCAAAAAAACCTGGCGGAGAGCAGCAACGTGCAAAAATCCTGGATGCAATATCCAAGGGCAGAAGAAAAGGAAAAACCCGCGGGTATAGATACTATGATTCAGATTTAAGTGGAACAACAAGATATTTCGCTGGCATCAACCCGGAACATGAAATATTCAAATTGGAAAAATCGTTGCACCGAAAGCCCAAGGTGCTCGAACTCGGATGCGGCATTGGCGCCACACTCAAGGGCATTGAGAGGACAAATGCGGAATTATTCGGCACAAATCTGAACTTTGAAAAGGCACACAAAAGCCTCAAAGCAAAAATATTCATCTGCCATTTCGGGCAACTGCGGGAAAAATTGCGCCCCATAGGCCCCTTGGATTTCATTTACGCCAACGCAAGCATACCGCACTCTGCCCACTTTTTGCAAGACATTCAAACCATCTCAGGATTATTGAGAAGCGGGGGAAGATTTCTATTCAATTACCCGCTCTTTAGCAGAGAAGAATATGAATCTGTTGAAAAAGCGCTCACAAAAAACGGGTTTGAAATCATCAAAGTCAAATATGCGGACATCGAAACGGACGTCCCGCCGTATGTTTTCTACGCCCAAAAAAAGTAATCATTTCACAATAAGCCTCTTGGCTGACCCACCACAAAACTTCTTTATGTTCCCCAAAATCTCGTCAAGCGCGTCATCGAGGTATTTTTGCGGCGTGTTCTTGTTCCCCTGAACGTAGAGGAAAACATTTCGCGTGGAATTCGAGACCTTCGTGTGCTCGCCCTGCTTCACATCAAGCCTGCACAAAACAACCTTATCGTCGACAAAAATGTACTCCCCCTTCTTCGGGGGCGCATTCTCCAAGGTTCCGAGCGGAACGTAAGTTTCATTGCCTTGCGCAAACTTCACGCGCACATTTCCCGAAACCTTGTCCAAATCATGCGCGCCCACAATCAGCCCCTTTTTTATTGAAACCAAATTGTAGGAGTCGACCACAGTGTTGATTTGCGGAATGTTGCCTGATTTCTTCGCCAAATCAACGAGATTTTTAACCGCGTGATAATCCTGCACCACGCCAATCGAATCGTACAAATCAAGATAGCCCTGTATCACACGCTCTTCCTCTTTCGAATCCAAATCCATTTTTTTTATCGAATCCTTTTTTGCTCGCTCAAGGCCCTCGTGCTTTTTCTTCACCGAAACATTTTCAACAACGGCGCACGCGAGCTTCAAGCCCAATTTGGAGAGCTTCGGGTCCACGGACACGGAAATTGAGCGCGCGGATTTTTGCGCAAAAGGCTTTTCTTCGGCAACATCGTGCTTTGCGAAAAGAATTTCCTTCTTCCCGAGTTTGGTTCCCGGGACAAGGAGGTTGAACTCCAAATCCCCCCAGGTGGAGCCCTTCGCGTTCAATTGGGCGAGGATTTTTTGCGAAGAAGACGGGATGAACGCAGATAGCAGAACCGCAATCACGCGAAGCGAATCAAGCACGGAGTAGAGCACCGCATCCGCCTCCTTGCCTTCGAGCTTCCACGGCTCCTTCTCGTTCATATACCTGTTGCATGCGGAAACAAAAGAAAAAATTTCCGCAAGCGCACTGTGGACCTCGAGCGAATCCATGTGGGAAGAGATTTTTTCCAAATCAAGCTTCTTTGAAAGCACGGGGTCGGTCTTCGCGCGCGGAACAGTTGCGCCGCATTTTTTTTCCGCAAGCGCAAGCGCCCTGTTCAATAAATTCCCCAAATCATTCGCAAGCTCGTTGTTGTGGCGCTCAATTAGCCCTTCCACCGAAAAATTGCCATCCTCCCCCAAGGGGATTTCACGCAGAAGATAATATCGCACGGAATCGGCGCCGAATTTTTCCCCCAATTCAATCGGGTCAATCACATTTCCGGAGCTTTTGGAAAGCTTCTCCCCCGATGCCGCATTGATGAAGCCGTGCACAAACACCTTTTTAGGCGGCTCAATTCCTGCGCTAAAGAGCATGCACGACCAAATCACGGAGTGGAACCACAAAATGTCTTTCCCAATGACATGAATGTTTGCCGGCCAATATTTTTTTGATTTCGCGGACGGGTAATCGATTCCCGAAAGGTAATTCAGGAGCGCATCGAACCACACGTAAATCACGTGCCCGGGCGCATTCTTCAGCTTGATGCCCCAATCGAATGAAGTGCGCGAAACGCTCAAATCGCGCAATCCCTCCTTCACGCGATTTATGATTTCCTGCCTTCGCCTCACGGGGTAAATGAATTCGGGATTTTTTTCAAAATAATCAAGCAACTGTTTTTGATAATTGCCCATTCTGAAAAAGTAGGACTCCTCCTTTACCTTTTCCGGCGCGGTTTTGTGAACGGGGCACAATCCGCCTTCGCCCAAATCCTTCTCCAAATAATACGCCTCGCAGCCCGTGCAATAAAGCCCCTCATAAGAGCCAAGGTAGATGTCACCCTTGTCAAGGACTTTTTGGAAAATATCCCTGCACATTTGCTCGTGGTGCGCATCGGTTGTGCGGATGAAATTGTCGTACGAAATGTCCCAAGCGCGGCAAAGCGCCTTGAAAGTTTCAACCTGCCCATCCACGAATTCCTTGGGCTTTTTTTTCGCCTTCTGTGCGGCCTGCTGAATTTTTTTGCCGTGCTCGTCCGTACCCGTGAGGAAAAAAACGTCTTCCCCCTTCAGGCGATGCCACCTTGCGATGCAATCGGCAACGGTTTTCTCATACGCGTGGCCGAAGATGGGGCTTTGAGTTAGGATAGTCTATTGCAGTGGTAATATAGAATTTCCCAGTCATAGCCTCTTCACCTCACAACATTTTTTCTTAGCTGTATGCTTTTGTCCCGGGATTTTTATTTAAAACGAACTGGGGGCACTATTTTACAGTAGCCAAGCAGCACGCAAAAAAAAACCAATCTTATGTATACCAACTTCGCTTTTCCGAACCTTTTTGGGGCAAAAGTTACGAAAGCAAAGCCAATCGCATTAAGAAAAAAACAGGCTTATTACATATAACAAATAGCCCCGGTACGCAACCGGGCAATACGCAAATTCTCCCAAGAAGCGCAACAAGAATTGACGGCGGCAAGGAACCTTTCACAGCGGCAACAAGGTGCCTGTGAAGCATTTTAAAGGCAAAAAAACGAAATATTTTTGGTTTTGTGAAAATTCATGTATGAACCCGAGGAAGATGAAGGCCCGATTACCAGGGAGGACAACCCTTTCATAGAAAAATTCGAGGCGTTCTTCAAGGACCGCTACTCAAAGGAAATAGAACGCTTGGTCACGAACTACCCGAAAAAGCGCTCCCTGCATGTCGACTTCACCGACATCGAGCACTACGACCCAGACCTTGCCGACGAAATACTGGTGAACTCGGACATCTGCATCGAGGCGGCGACACTTGCCATAAAAAACATCGACGTGCCAATGCTCGAAATAGACGAATTCTCGCCGCACGTGCGCTTCCACAACCTGCCGCCTGAAAGGCAGCCGATACTAAAGGACATAAGCGCCGCCCACATAAGCAAACTAATCACGGTCGAAGGCGTAATCCAGCAGGTCACGGAAGTGTTGCCGAAATTAAAATACGCCACATGGAAATGCACAAGATGCGAGGCTGCCTACAAGATACCGCAAACAAAAAACCAGCCAAAGACGCCGACTTTATGCACCGAATGCAAGAACCGCACATTCCTGCTTGAGGAGGAAACAAGCGAATTCGAGGACTACCAAAAAATACGCATACAAGAACCGCTCGAACTATTGAAGGGAAGCGAACAGGCGACAAACCTTGATGTTTACGTCAGCGACGACCTCGTCAACATGGTGAGCCCGGGCGATAGGCTCAAGCTCACCGGAATAATTAGGCTCGTTCCGCCAAAAGAGAAAAAAACCGTTTATGGAAGATACCTCGAGGCAGTGCACATCGAGGAAACCGACAAGGAATTCGAGGAAGTTGAAATCTCAAAAGAGGAAGAGGCGCACATAAAAGAACTCGCAGCAAAACCGGAAGTGTATGATGTTCTTGTGCAAAGCATTGCACCGCACATTTACGGCCACGAAACAGTCAAGGAGGCGATTGCGCTCCAATTGTTCGGCGGAGTGAAAAAAGTAATGACCAACGACCAAAAGGTCCGCGGAAACATCCACATACTCCTAGTGGGCGACCCGGGAATGGCCAAAAGTCAGATTTTGAAGGCCGCGGATGCCATTGCGCCAAAATCCATTTACGTTGCGGGAAAAACCACAAGCGGCGCGGGAATTAGCGCAACCGCGGTGAAGGACGAGTTCGGCGACGGCGGATGGACCCTCAAGGCGGGAGCGCTTGTGCTAGCATCCGGCGGAATGGCAATGGTGGACGAATTCGACAAAATGGACCCCGATGACAGAAGCGCAATGCACGAAGCGCTTGAGCAGCAAACCATCTCTGTTGCGAAGGCGGGAATCGTCACGAAATTCAAGAGCGAAACATCCGTGCTCGCGGCAGCAAACCCAAAGTTCTCACGCTTCGACCCATACCAGCCATTCATAGACCAAATCAATCTCCCGCCGACCCTTATCAGCAGGTTCGATTTGTTCTTCATGATAAAGGATGTTCTCGACCGCACAAAGGACCAGGAAATCGCAAACCACATCCTGCGCACGCACCGCGCGGGAGAAATGATGCTGCAGCGCGCAAAGCTCAAAATCAGCACGCGCGACCGCGAACTCGAGGAAGTGCAAAAAGAAATCACGCCGGAAATTTCCGCGGACATGCTCAAAAAATACATTTCATTCGCGCGCCAAAACATTTTTCCCGTGCTCAGCATTGCGGGAATGAAAAAAATCGGGGACTTTTATGTTTCACTGCGTGACCAGGGAAGAAAAGAGGGCGCATATGCCGCAACCCACAGGCAACTCGAGGGAATAATTAGGCTTAGCGAGGCAAGCGCGAGGGTTAGGCTTAGCAATGACGTTGAGGAGCAGGACGTTGACCGCGCAATTAGGCTCGTGAAAGGCTCGCTCGAGGACATGGTGACAGACCCTGAAACCGGAAAAATAGACATTGACATAATAACCTCAGGGCAGACGCACACCCAGCTCGCGAACCTCAAAAAAGTCCTTGCAATAATAAAGGAAAAGGGGCACGAACTTGACATGGTGCCAATGGAAGAAGTAATGACCGAGGCAAAAACACTTGGAATCGATTCGGAAAAAGTGCGCGACATCATAGGAAAGCTCCAGAAGAGCGGCGACGTTTATTACCCAAAACACGGGTTTGTCAAGCCGACTTAAACAGCACCCTCAGTTTAAAAAAAGTCAGGGATTGAATTCTAGATATGGGCATAAAGGAAAACTACGCGCGGCTCCAAAAAGAAATTGAGGAGGCGTGCGCAAAGGCGCGCCGGGACCCGAAAGAGATTACGCTCATTGCGGTCACCAAAACTCAGCCAATTGAGAGGATTCGCGAAGCAATTTCTCTGGGAATTTCCGACGTCGGGGAAAACAAGGCGCAAGAACTCGAAGAAAAATACCCGGACCTCAAAACCCTCGGGGCGGACATACACTTCATCGGAAGGCTGCAGGGAAACAAGGTGAAAAAAGTCGTGGAAATGGCCGAATATATTCATTCAATAGATTCATTGAACTTGCTTAGGAAGGTGCATTATGCGGCTTCGGACATGGATAAGATTCAGAACATTTTTTTGCAGGTGAACACATCCGGCGAGCCGCAAAAGGCGGGAATGAAACCAGAAGAAGTAGAGGATCTTCTAACAATAATGAAAAACCTCCCATATGGAAATGTGAAATTTATTGGCTTAATGACCATGGCGCCCCTCACTAAGGACGATGCAATTATTCGGGAAAGCTTCCAAAAAATTTATGACATAAAAGAGCACCTGAATTTGCACCACCTCTCAATGGGAATGAGTGGCGACTTCAAAATCGCCATACACGAAGGCGCCACTGTGCTTCGCATCGGAACAAGGCTTTTCGGGCAGGATTAAATAAATACCGCAGGCAAATATTCTCCATGAACAAGGAACTTCTGATTCAGCTCACAATCATTTTTTTCCTCACCCAAGTGTTAGGCCTCTGGGCGGGCTCTTTTTTGATCGATGAGGGCATCAAAACCACAATCATAAACGATGACCCCGAGAGCATTGACAACGGCCTCGCGCTCATAGTGTGGATACTTTTGATGAGCGCAGTGCTGCTCCTTGCAATAAAATTCGCGCCAAACTGGATTCTCACAATATTTCTGAAGGCCCTCGAGAGCCTCGCGATATTCGGGACGGCGATAATCATCCTCCTTCCGGCGATGCTGAGCGATTGGCTGGTGCTGGCAATCGCATCAGGCCTTGTTGCAGCGAGAATAATTTTCAGCAAACACGTTTTGTTAAGGAACGTTTCAAGCATAGTCGCCGCGGCGGGCGCGGGCGCACTCATCGGCGCGAGCCTCGGGGTCGTGCCGCTGCTCGTGTTCATAATCCTGCTCTCGGTTTACGACATCATCGCGGTGTTCAAAACCAAGCACATGGTCGAACTCGCAAAGGGGGTAACCAAAAAGAATTTGAGCTTCACATACGCGCTCCCGACAAAAGAGCACCAATTCGAACTCGGCACGGGCGACATGGTGATACCGCTCGCGTTTTCCGTGAGCGTTCTTGCACAGGCAAAGCAATTTTACCTTAGTGCATTCGCATTCGTCCCTCCCGCACTAATACTAATAGCGTCATTTGTGGGGCTCGCACTCACTCTCGAATACGCATCAAAAAACAAGGGAAAACCGTTGCCCGCACTCCCGCTGCAAACCGGCCTCATGATTATTGTTTACGGAATCGTTTACTTCATAGCCCTGTAAACAAAAAAAAATTCTGCAGAATTTCGAGCCCATAAAAGCCCGCGACCCCAAGTATAATGTAGCGCGTCACTTTCCCGAGCAATGCCGCGACAAAAAACTTTTTCGGGTCATACTTTACAAGGCCAGCCGCGATCCCTATAATGTCGAAAGGAAAAGGGGTCATTGCCCCGAAAAAAACAAAAATCATGCCCTTAGAGCCCAAAAGCCCCTGTATTTCCTTGACCTTTT
>JANLHD010000155.1 GCA_024653865.1 archaeon
AAACTGTCCAGGAAACAATAGAATCGAGCGCCACAATCCACCACCAAGGCACTTTCGATGCGGAACTCGAGAAAATCGAAAAAAAACTCGCGGACCCAAACATCCACGACGACGCCGAAAAGCTCGCAAAATTAATGGAGCACTACTCGGACCTTCTCACAAAAAAAGCCGAGCACGCACAATCAAAGCCATCGGCCAGGCTCAAAACCGCGCTGCAAAAACTCGAAATAGAGGAATCTTGGCTCAATCAAAAAGTAGGCCAACTCTCAACCGGCCAGCGCGCAATTATAGCACTCACACAAATTTTGTCCTCGGACGCAAATTTTCTTTTGCTCGACGAACCCACAAACCACCTTGATTTCAAGCGCCTGAACATCCTTGAAAATTACCTGAAAACATTCAAGGGAACCGTGCTAATGGTTACGCACGACCGTTATTTCCTCGACCGCGTGTGCGACGCCATAATAAAAATTGAAAACGGAAAACTCCTAAAATACAACGGGAATTACTCGGCTCACCTCAAGGCGCGCGAGGCGGCATTCGCGGCGCAAAAAACCGCATACGAACTCGAAACCAAATACCTCGCAAACGAAAAGGACAAAATCGCACGCATAGGCAAAAGCCCCCTCAAAGTGAGCCAGGGAAAATACCGCGAAAGGCAGCTCGAAAAACGCGAAATCGTGGAAAAGCCCGACCTTGACAAATCGGATTTCGAAACCCACTTTGACGCAACCGAGATACGCTCAACAAGAATACTCGAAATCGTCGGGCTAACGGTTGGCTACACAAAGCCCCTTGTATCCGACATTACATTCAACATCATCCCCGGAGAGCACATAGTGCTGATTGGGGAAAACGGGCTTGGAAAAAGCACTTTTCTCAAAACAATCGAAGGCAGGGTGCCAAAGCTCTCCGGCGAACTGATTTTTGATGAGCGCGCAAAACTAGGCTACGCCGACCAGGAATTAAAGGACCTGACGACTGATGCAACATTATACGAGGAAATAAACGCCCAGCTAAGGGACGTGTCAAAAACCCGCCAGAACCTTTCTATGATGGGCTTTGTCAAGGACGAGGAAGTGTTCAAGCCGATTTCCCAATTGTCGATGGGTGAAAAATCAAGGCTTAACCTTTTGAAAATTCTCATTGAAAAACCCAATCTTCTCCTGCTTGATGAACCGACAAACCATTTGGACATTGACGCACGCGAAATAATCGAAAAGGCGTTCCTCAATTTCGACGGCGCAATTCTCGCAATTTCCCACGACAGGTACTTCATAAAAAAAATCGCCCACAGAATGCTGAAAGTGAGCAATAAAACAATTACGCAAATTCCGTTGAAAAATTAGGGAAAAAAATTCATTCCAGTTCGCGCCTAAGGGTCTTGTGCGCATGGTTTAGCCGCTTGAAATTGTCCGTGCTTCCGCTTGGCATGTCCGGATGAAGCTTTTTTGCGAGCGAGCGGTACTTTTTGTCTATTATCGAAAGGTCCTGCACGTCGTGCCCCAGGCCAAAAAATTCCCTCGCATCCTTGCGCTCGGCCTCAACATCGCCGTGCTCCTCGAATTCGAGCGAGAAATCGCCCATGGTTTTTTTCTTGCCAACAACCAAACCAACTTCGATTTCAAGTAGCCTTAGGCACAGGTAGAGGTTTTCAATGAAGGTTTTCTGGGAATTATTGCTATAAAACATCCTGCGGTTTTTGTAATACCAAGTGACAGATGCCTTGGCTTTTTTTCTGGCGAAGTGGTCCAGGGGAATTTCCACATCTTCCTTGCGAATTCCAACAAGCCTTAGGGTTTCAATAATGCGGTTCTTGAACTGAAGTGCCCTCCTGGTAGAATCGGTTTTCGATGACAATGCCTCCACCTGATGACCCCTTATTTTTACCATTTAATTCCCCGCCAAAAAGAAGCAATGCAAAAGCTGTTTTTCCCAGAATAAGGAAAATCCCCCTGAAAGCTTTATATTCACCTCACTTGCGAATGTTCCTAGCGCAAAAAAAATTTATTCGCCTTCGAATTCCACGACTGAATAGGTTTGGAATCCGTTTTTCTCAAGCTTTTCCTTCCCCTTCAAATCCACAAGGCCGACAATGAAGGCGCACTCAACCACCTTGCCGCCGAGCTTCTCAATAAGCCTTGCCGCGGCAAGGGCAGTGCCGCCCGTGGCAATAAGATCGTCCACCAACAGCACCCTATCGCCCCTGCCAATGGAATCCTTGTGCATTTCAATGCGGTCAGACCCATATTCCAATTTGTATTCCTCGAAAACGGTTTCTCCCGGAAGCTTTCCCGCCTTCCTTATCAAAATAAAGCCAAGGCCTAGGCGGTTTGCGAGCACCGAGCCCACAATAAAACCTCGCGATTCTATGCCGGCAACCGAGTCTATTTTTTCGTTTCTGTAGCGGTCATAGAGCACGTCCACGACGCTGTTAAAGCCGCCCTTGTCCTTGAGCAAGGTGGTGATGTCGCGGAACATAACGCCTTTTTTTGGCCAATCCGGGACCGCCCTTATTTTGGATTTGATTGATTCAAAAACACCCGCGCTTGCAGGCTTCGCCAAATTGGAAACGAGTTCCTTCACAAGAAGGAAAGAATTTTTTGCGGCGACCTTGCTGATTTTTGCAAAACTTTCGGACGCAACATGGTCGGCCCTATCGGAAATCGACCTTATTATCACGTGCGGAATCGCGTTCAATTCACACACATGGGCAACCGCCGCACTTTCCATGTCGACGCAGTCGCCGCCGAATTCCTTTCTCAAAAAAGCCGATTCTTCCCCGGCAATGAATTGGTCGCCTGTCAGGACCCTGCCCACAATCGCCTTCAAACCCAGTTTTTTGGCCGCAAAAGAGGCGGCATCAACCAAATCTGCGGATGCATTGAAAAACTTCAGCCCGGAAAATGGAATTGCGCCCCTTTCAAAACCCAGTTTGGTCGCATCCATATCGTGCTGCACGCTGTCCCTGGAAATCACGATGCTCTTGATGTCAAGGCCAGGGTTCAATGCGCCCGCGACCCCGGTGAAAATTATGCTGGTCGCCTTAAAATTTGTTATAAGAATTTGTGCGCATATTGATGCATTCACCTTTCCCGCACCGGACCTTACCACAACAACTTCCTTTCCGGAAAAAAAACCCGAAAAAAAATCGAAGCCCACCAAATTGGTTTTCTTGGGGTTCACGAGTGCGGATTTATAATAATCGACCTCGTCCGAAAGCGCGCCCATAATCCCAATAACCATACAAACACTTAACCCCAAAGAAGCCTTAAAAATTCTTTTTAATTCAAAAAGGGGGGGAAATTATTTAAAAAAGGGCAAAAAACCCATTTCCCGCGATATAAATGAGAACCTGTTTTCGGAATGCCCTGACTGCTCTTTAATGGCGGGAAGCGATAACGTAGCGACATAACGAGACATGTGTCTCTTTTAAAAATAAATGGAAAAAATAAAAAAAGGGGGATCCGCCCCTCTTCACATTTATGAACCAGCCCAGATTGCTGTATAGTCTGAATCCCCAGGCATCGAGTGTTCTCCTTCCGGCGTTCCAGAGCCATCTGCATTCGTTGCCCCTATCGGAATGCGCACGTTCGGCCCGACAATGGTGTAGTCGCCTCCGCCGATTTCAACCGCATTCGGATTATGCTCCGAGACCGCCGAATTCGGGTTAAAAACCGGGCAAACAAAACCACTGGTTTTTTCGGCCGGAGCGGCAAACGCAATTGCGGAAAGCGAGACAATCGCTAGCAAAACCGCCAAAGTTCCCTTCATTATATCACCCCCTTTAAATTGACCAATAACTTGGATTTTTTTCTTTAAAAAAAGTTTTCCAAAATCTTTCCAAAATCGAATTTATGGCAAAAATGCGATAATTCGCCAAAAAAATGGTTTTGGGAAAAAAACGCAAACAGTAAGGTTATTTAAAAAAAGAAAACAAATTCTTTCACATGCAAGAAACCCTCAACTTCGGCAAAACAGAGATAACAAAAATAAAGGAAATACTTTCAAGCCACGAACAAGGCAAGACCACGAACTATTTCGAGGAAATGCGCACAAAATACCTAGGCTGCACCATAACGCTCTACAGTTCCGGAAAAGTCTCCATACAGGGAGTGGACGCATCAAAAGTAAAGGACGAAATCCTGGCCAAAATGGGCCTTGTGCAGGACTTGACAATTGGAATTGACGAAACCGGAAGGGGCGAGAGTGACGGGCCGCTTGTAATCACTGGGGTTCTTTGCGACAACAACGAGTTAAGGCAGGTTAGGGACAGCAAGAAAACCTCGGACATCGCGAAAAAAGAAAAAATAGTTTCGGAAAAAATGCTCGGCTCCGTGACCGTGGTTTTGAACGCAAGGCTCGTTGATTTGGTGAGAAACAACGGAAAAAACCTCAACACGCTGGAAGCCGAAACCATTGACAAGATTTCCGAAATACTCCGCGGCTACCTGCCGGCGAACACGCCGGCGAAAACAATTGTGGACGGCGCGCCATTAAAAGTTAAGAATGCGGACATAATATTCCTGCCAAAGGCCGATGACAACGTGGCAGCGGTTGGGGCGGCGAGCATTGTTGCAAAGCACACGCGCAATAATTCATCAGATAAGCAAGAGCGCAAAACCTGGAAGAAAAAAGAAAATTAGGAAATGAAAAAAGCTTTAAACAAATTTTTATTGGCTTATGCGGCGTTACACAGATTTGTAAATGAGCTTGTGCATATCTTTGCCCGAAAGTTTTTTTGCCGAATCCTTTTTGGCTTTTTCGGGTTTTTTGTACACGCGCGATTTTGCGGTCATGTTGCTGTTCTGGAGTTCCTGCAAAATTTCCTTTATGCCAATCAATTCTGCCTCAACCGTAGAGCGGAAATTATCGAGCTTTTCCACCTTGCGCTTGAAAGTAGGGCTAAGGCCGGTTGCCGCGGACGACTCTATTTGCTTCTCAAGAATCTGAATTCTTTTGTGCGCGAGTTCCAACTTGCGCTCAACCGGGGCAATGCTCCTAACCTCGGCGGTGGCAGGCGAAATAACCACCGGGGAATACTCCTCGGTTCGCCGCTCCACAATGCGCTCTTCGGGCTTTTTGCCCACGAAAAAAAGCAACCCATTCCCTATCAAAAGGGCAACTATTAACACCACCAAAAAAACTGTTGTCAAAGCCATGCAATAATTGGACCCAAAAAGCGTTTTAAAGCTATATGAAGAGTTTGGAAAAATTGTCCCCGGTTGCCTTTTCCACCTCTTGGGAAGAAACCCCCTTTAGGCCGGCTATTTTGTCACAAACCACGGGAATCCACGAAGGGTCGGATTTTTTCCCCCCAAACTCCACAGGGGCATCGGTTTCGAGCAAAAGGTTTTCGAGCGGGATGCCCATAACAACTTTTGCGGAAGGCTCATCATGGAGAATAATTGGCCCCGCGGAAATGTAATAACCAAGCGAAATCGCCCTGGAAACGGTTTTTTTGCTGTTTGTAAACCAATGCAAATGCACCTTTTTTGCCCCCTCCTGCTCTAGCATATCAAGCGCCCTTGTTTCGGCGTAACGGGCATGCACGCTTATTGGAAGATTGTTTTTTGATGCGAGGCGAATGTAGCGCAAAAACCACTCCTCCTGAAGCTCCCTTTGACTCGCCTCATTTGCGTGCTTGAAATCTATCCCAACCTCCCCAACCGAGGATGCTAGTGAAATGTTTTTTTCTGCAATTAAGTATGCCTCCTCGAGTTCGGCGCCATTCATTTTCATCACATAGGTCGGGTGCACGCCAAGGGCAATTTTAAGGCCAGCTATTTTCCCCGCCATGGAAACGTGCTTTTTTAGCGAATCCAGGTCGGTTGCGTTTGAAAGAAAATACTGCACACGCGCATTCGCTGCCTTTTCGGCAATTTTTTGGGGGTTTTCGAACCAATCAAGGTGGCAATGTGAATCAGCTAACAAAAAAACACCCATTTAAAAAATTTGGCTATCATAATCGATTAATCAGGAAAAAATTATAAGGGTGACCAAATGGCCGAAAACCACGAAAAGGACGAAATGAAGGAAAAAAAGGAAAAATTCCTCGAACAGCCCACAAAAAAGCAGCAAAAAAAACCCAAGGAATCGGGCCTTCCGCTTTACCTAATAGCAATGTTTTTGGTGCTCGGGCTTTTGGGCGGCTATGCAATCAGCATTTTCTTCGGCACAGCCCCAATCGACACCCCCGGAAACGGCAACACGGACCAAAACACGAACGACATCACATACAGGACGGTCCCGGTTACAATCATTTACTCAAAGGACTGCGCAAATTGCAGGGAAGGCAACACAATAGAAGACCTTTTCGCTGTCAGGCAAATACCCTACTCCAAAAAACTCGTCGAAGCTAGCAGTGCGGAAGGAATTTCATTGCTCGAAAGGTTCCCGAGAATAACCAGTTTCCCAACCGCGATAGTCGACGCCACAAAGCTCGAATTTTACCCGACAACCAAAATAAACTTTGACGGCACACGCGCAATAATGAAGGCAACCGGAGTTTACCTCGTGCCGGAACTGAACCTAAATGACCAAGAATATTACCCGATTTATTACAAAGAAAAAGCAGCCGGGTTTTGCGGCAGCGCGCAAAAGCCCACAATCGTGCAATTTGACGATTATTACAGCCCCGGCAACACCGCGGGAAAACCCCTGCTCTATGACTTTGTGAAAGATTACAACGAAGCAGTGGAGTTCAAGTACAGTTTTGCGCAAACAGTTTCAACAGACACGAATTCGGGAAAGGCAAACCTCTTCCTCATGTGCGCCGCGGACCAGGGCAAGTACATTGAACTCGAACAAAAAATAACGGGCATTTACTGCAACAACCCATTCAGTGGGGACGAGACACTATTGACACAACCTGAAGTTGAGGGATGCTCCACAATCAGCAACCACTACGCAACCCCCCTAACCCAAATCGAACTCGACATAGCAATTGGAAGAACAAGCATCGACCAAAATTCTTTCAAGACATGCATCGAGGACGAAGCAGTATTGTTC
>JANLHD010000156.1 GCA_024653865.1 archaeon
AGAGGAAGAATTTGCACGCACCATGGATTTGCAGACTGCAGGGCTGAAGAAGGCGGCGATTTTATTCAGTGGGGGAGTAGATTCTTCGCTCATTGCAAAGGCGGTTCTTGACAGGGTTCCAAAAACCACTGCTTTTGTCGCAGGGGTGGAAGGTAGCCATGACCTTGGTGTTGCAAAGAAATCCGCGTCCCAATTGGGCATTGATTTGATTTCCCTTGAGATGTCGGAAAAGGACGTGCAAAAGAGCGCGCTCGAATGTGTGGGCATTTTGACTTTTTTTGATTCCATGCAGATAGGGATTGCGGTTCCTGCTCTTGCGTGCTGCCAAAAAATTTCGAATGCTGGGCACAAAGTGGTTTTTTCCGGCCAGGGCTCTGACGAGATTTTTTGCGGCTACTCGAGTTATGTGAATGCCCTCTCCTCCGGCGGTTACCCTGCGGTTGAGGAAGAGTTGTGGAATGCGGTTTCGCGCATGTGGTCGCGCAATTTTTTCCGCGATGATGCAATTGCATCATCATGTTCGCTTGAGCTTCGCGTTCCCTTTATGGCGAAGGATTTTTTGGCGGCGGCGATGTCAATTCCTGCGCAAAAAAAGATTCTCTCTGCTTCGGACGATTTGCGCAAGCACCCGATTCGCGCACTTGCAATTTCCCATGGCGTTCCAAAAGAAATTGCGATGCAAAAAAAGAAGGCGATGCAGTATGGTTCGGGTTCGCAGAAAATTGTGAATAGGTTGTTTAAGGGTTAGATTAGAGAGTTGCGCGCTCATGGTTTTATGCGTTCTGCAGCTCGGAAATGATTGCATCATACGCTGGCTTCTTTTCGAAATATTCATCAAACGGAAGTGCGGCGCCATAATTTGGCTGCGCCCATGGCACCCACGATGCCCTGTCAGTAAAGCCCCATGTGTTGATTCCTTTGCAGTTTGTTGATTCCAAGCATGCCCCGATTACGTCCATGTAAATCTGCGCCTGCCTGTTCAATTCTGCATCGCTTACGCCATCACTTGTCCTTATCCATACATCAAGTTCAGTAATGTAAACATCAAGCCCGAGTGCCGCCATTTCCGCGAACTTCTGTTTTAGCTCGGTTTTTGTTGGGGGATTGCTTCCATCGAAACTGTCAAAAACATGCATCTGGAAACCTACTGCATCTATTGGAACGCCTTTTGACTGCAAGTCCTGCACGAGTGCCTTGAATGCCTTGTATTTTTTTTCTTTTGCAGCCGAGCCACCTTCTATATTGTATTCATTTAGGAACAAGATTGCATTCGGGTCTGTGGCTTTTGCCTCTGCAAACGCCTTTTCAATGTAATTTGGTGCACGGCTCCACACATTCGGCTCAGCCACATCATTATCTGCAGCGCATGTATTGTAGGTTCTCAAGTTGTAGGTGCCGGGCGTGCTTGTCTGGCAGTTTGAAATTGCCTCATTGACAACACTCCATCTGATGCTTGCCGCAGGATTTTTTTCACGGAAATATGTTGCCAATTCCCTTATATCATTTTTCATTATCTGCTCAATGTGGGTTGCATCCAGGCTATCGTCCTTGAAACCATTAATCAGCCACGAAGGGAGCGAACCGTGCCAGACAAGATGCATCCCGTATATGTCGGTAATATTTTTCTCTGAAGCAAAATTGAGCATGGCATCTGCAGGCGATAAATCAAAATTGCCTTCTGTTGGCTGGATAAGGTTTACAAATAGTTCCCCTATGGCCATTGCACTGTATTGCTGTTCAAAAGTCGCCCGATATGCGAGGTCATGGGAAAGAGTTTGGAAATAATGGTCAGGAACTTCGGTGCCTACCTTAAGGCCGCGAAGGGCGGCGAGTTCTTTCAGCGTAACCGGGCTTGTGCATGCACTTGTATTTATTGTGCATGAAGCACTGCATGAAGGTGCACCTGTACTGTAAGGGTCGGCTTTTTCTGTTGCGCAGCTTGTTCCTTCGATGAATGTTGCGCCATCGCAGGTTTCACTTCCTGAAATATATCCATCGTCGTTGCAGCCTGTTGTAAATGTTGATGGGTCGGGCATATCCCACAAGTATACTGCTCCGCCCTCGATATAGGCTAAATCTGGATCAAAACCTGCTGCACTTGCGCCCAGCAATTCAGTTGCGGTTTTTTTTACATAACAAGCAGATATGGGTGGGGTAATGCATCCTTCAGATAAAGTGTAGGAATCCGTTCCATCCCAGAATGTGAGGCCTTTTTTTCCCACGCCAAGGTTGTAGTAATAAGAAATGTCCGGGGAAATGTCGGCATTGAATTGCACGGTTGAACCTATGTTCCGCCAGAGATTGATGCCCTCAGGGGTATTAGCGTTTGTGTAGTATAGTTGATTGCCTTTTGTGAGGATTATGCCCTTTGCATTTGGAATGCCAATCAAATTGTCGAACTGCCAGTATACTGCGGTATCGGGGTCAATTGGAGTTGAGATTCCGTCGAGTTCATCCGAATCGAGAGCATATTGTTTTGCGTTTCCGGCCTCTTTGAGCAGAAGTTTTGTGCCATTCCAAATATGGGTTCCATTTTGCCACCTGTCCGTGCCCAGGCTGAAGTCGTACCTTTCAATTCCTTTGAGCCAGTCATTCACCCGGTCTATGTTCGGCTCTTCCGTCGCCGTGATTGCCTGCCAAGTTGTGCCGTTATACTTGTAGCCTTTTAGTTGGGGCGCGGTTGCTTCAAGCACGGTGATTTGCACGCTTGCGGTATTGGTTGCCCCTTCGTTGTCTGTTGCCGTCAAGGTGCCGGTGTAATTGCCTGCCGAAAATTGATTGGTGGTGCTTTCTTCACCTGGGCTAAAATCGTGCGTGTAAACCGTTGTTCCGTCCGTGTCTGTCACGTTGAGGTTACATTGGGTGATTTGAACGTCGTCCGTGCAGGTGGCGTTGAATGTGACAGTTAGTGGATCGGGTCCTTCTTCGGGGTTCGCTGTGAGTGTCGCCGTGGGGGCGGTTGGGCTGGTTAGGGTGAATTGGGCGGTATTCGTTGCGGCTCCAGCTTCTCCTGTTGCGGTTAGTGTTGCGGTGTATTCGCCCTGCTCAGTGAATTCATGTGATGTTTGCCCTCCCGTGGGTGAGGGGAAGTTGAAATTGTATGTGGAAGGTCCTGTGACAGCGAGGCTGCATTGATTGCTGTTTTCGCAAACCGCCGTGAATGCAATGGTCTGTGGTGCGCCTATTTGTGGCGATGTGGAAATTGATGCCGTGGGCGAATTCGAAGCAGCCGAAACGTTTATTTGTTCGGTCGAAATCGAGGTGTTTCCCGATGAGTCCGTGGCTTCAGCTCTCACCGTGAAATTCCCGGGGGTGTTGTATGTTGTCGTGATTGTATGTGTCCCCCATGCCGCCGCGCCTGTGAATGTTTTTTCTGATGCCAAACCTTCGCCCTGGATTGCCACCTCGTCGTCGAAGTAAATTGTGCATGTGCCGCTTGTTCCTTCGTCCGAACACTGTAGTGTGAATGTGACCGTATGTGGAGAGGTTCCAGTTGGTGGGTCTGCATCAAGCGAAACCACGGGCGGTTCGTCGACAATTATTTCGGCAAGGGGCTGTTCTTTCATGTTGGAAATTTCGTCTAAAATCACGCATTCGGTGGCCGCAGGATTTGCGGGGTCGGGGGTTTGTGTTTGCGCAATTTTGTTGTAGATAAATTGCCTTGTGCCTGTTATGGATGTTTTGCCGGTTGTGGCGGCGCATTCTATTGTTCCGGTGGCTTCGCCGGTGCCGCCGACTAAATTTATGGTGTAAGCGCATGTTATTGGGCTAGCCTTTAGGTTGAAGGAGTTTGTTGTGGAGGTAAATTCTAATTCCAGTGCAGATTGCGTGAGTGTTCCGCTGCAATCCGTGGGGTTTACAGAATCGTAGTATGCCTTGGAGGTTGCCTTGTCAAGAGCGCGCAAATAATTCTCCGTCTTCAAATCGTTTTCCCTTGCCGCGTGTATTGTGAGCAGTGCGTCGGCGTTTTTTTCCTGCGCCATGCTGGCCTGGACAGAAAATAGCACGACAAATAATGCCCCCGCGGCGAGCAGAACCGCGAACGATCCCTTTACTCCAATTGTGTGCATTTCCTCACCTTTGTGATTGTTGCTCCCGCATTATTGTATTCGAGTATGGCGGAGCAGGCTGCGTTGTCTGCCGAAGGCAATGGGTCCTGGTCATTTGGGTACGTGTGGCTATAATATTGTTCAATTGCAATGTCATATGCGCTGGTTGCGAGCGCGGAGCCTGTTTCTCCAGCGTCGGCATCCGATATTAGAACTGCGGATGCCCCGAAGATTGTGATGATGAGCATTATGCCGATGATTGCATCGTAGGTAAAAATGAGCCCTTTTATGCTTTCCATATTTTTACCTCCAATTCTTGCGTGCTGCATCCGCTTTCCGCAATGCATTGTTCATATTCTGCCTTTGTAGTCATGTTGCTAGCGTCAATATATGTCCTTCTTATGGTGGCGACATCTGTTTGTGCGGGGTTTAGCTGGTCATCGCAGTCCGCAACAGGCAGGTTGCCTTGTGTTACTATGCGGCAACTATAATTGTTTGGAATTAGGAGTTGTGCTTTTGTAAATGGAATATTATTTGGGTCGAGGCAGCCGTTCACTTTGTACCCTTGGGCTGCAAATGCGGCTTCGGGGCAGTTTCCATTTCCGAGGATTATTTCGCTTGCGTTTAGCGCTATTGCCTCGAGTTCTGCTGCCCTTTGGCTTTCGTTGTTTTGGTAAACGCTAAGTTCGTAGTAGTTCAGAACCATTCCTATTGCGAGCACGGCTATTGTCATTGCTATTGCAAAGTCGAGGGAAAAAATCTGGCCTTTTTGATTTTGCTTCATGGCGAAACTCCCGTGATTGTTATTGTTTGCCCGCAGTCGTATGTGCCAAAGGTTGCGGGGTTAATTCCTGAAAGTTCCACTCCCTCAAATGTTTTGGAAATGACGCCGTATTCTGGGCTGTTGTGCACAACACGTATTGAATCCAAATCAATTTCAATTTCGCAGTTTAGAAGTTCGCCCCTGAATTCGAGCGTGGGGGATGTGAATTCTATTGTTTGGTTGTGTGCGGTTGCGGACCCGATTGCCGAGTGGGTTTCGAGCAGTATGCCAAAGAGTTCCGCGCCGATTCCTGCTTTGGCTGTGTTTTCGCCAAGGCCTTCTATGTGTCCTTGGAGGGCCAAAAAGAATGCTATTGCTATTATTAGCGAGAGCAGAACGTCAATGCTTAGCTGGCCTTTTTTCATTGCTATTGATTAGCATTTTGCTTTTTATAAGAATTAGCTATTGCGTCATTGTAGGTAATAATGCCTAAGTGGCTTGAGGTTTTCATCGAGTTCGTAAACAAGTGGCTCCCCAGTGGGTATTTCAAGGCTAGGTATTTGCTCGTCGCTAATGTTATCGAGGTGTTTTACAAGCGCCCTTAGGCTGTTTCCGTGGGCGGAGATTAGGACTTTTTTTCCGGATTTTATTGCGGGGGCTATTTCCTCTTTCCAATATGGCATTACGCGTTCGATGGTGTCCTTTAGGCTTTCGCCCATTGGTTTTTG
>JANLHD010000160.1 GCA_024653865.1 archaeon
CGAGCACCGCAATGTTCTCGTGAAGTCCCGGAAGGGGCTCTTTTACAAACCCGCCTTTGTAGGTCTGCAAGTTCCGCCTTGCCACCTCGCCTTCTGTTGGCTTGTTCGGAATCAATTGTCCCCTGTCAAAACTATTTATTATGAGCAATTGCTCCACCATTTGCGAGGAGGATGCCCTCGAAGTGTCATAGAGCGTCATGCGCAGCATTGAGCACAATTGCAATTGCAGGGGGAGGAATTCCTCCGCGAGCCGCAGGGTAACGTCACCATCTTCCGCATTGTAGCGAACAACCCGGTCAATTTCCCCAGAATCCCATAGCGCATTGATGTCTGATGCCGCCACCTTTTCTTTGGGCTTTCCAAACACCTTGTCGGAAACGTTCTCCAAATCGAATTTCAAGAGGCTCACCGCGCCGATTCTTGCCATGAACTTTAGCAATTGGAACGCGTCAAGATGGGCAATTCCCTTGAGCCCCGCGGCGTTGTACATTCCCCTGCGCACTATTTTTACGCTTCCAAAGCCAAAATCGCACTTAATTTTGAGTTTCTCGCACCTGGTTTTCACATACGGGAGGTCGAACGAATCCCCATTGTATGTGACCAGAATGTCGGGCTGCATTTTGCGCAAATCCCCCAAAAAAGCCTCCACCATTTCCTTTTCATTCGCAAAACACAGCACGCCCTTCTCGGCGCTTTTTTTGTAAGTATAAACTTTTTGCCCATTCTTTGTCGCCAGCACCGCCATTAGTATAGGGTCCTTTGTGGCGTCCGAAAACCTGCCCGGCGAATATGTTTCAAGGTCGAGCGCAACAATTCTCATTTCATGCTCGCATTCGGCCGCCTTAATTGAAACAATTTCGCCAGCCTCCTCATGTGCCTCGACTCCAGCCATTGGCCGGAGTTTTTTGTCAATCAAATACCTTGTTGAAAAAGGAATGTCGAATTCGCGCTTCTCCACCACGCCTAAAATTTCGGTTATGGTTTCGCGCGCCCTTACAAGGTCCTGCGGGTTTTTGAAAACTACCTTAAGCGCATTCTGCGCATTCGCAACTTCTGTTGGCACTGCAGCAATCGCACGGATTCCGCCACCAAAATCCGCCTCAAGAATCGCCTTCGCGGTTTGCTGTTGCTGTTCATCGCGGCAGAGCACAAAAAAATATGGCCTAAATCCCCGGTCGATTAGCCGAACTATTTTTTCGCTCGTGCTCACAAAAACTTCGATGTTGGCATAGCCGTTTTCATCAATGAAATAATCCGCATCGAGGAGCATTCCGCAAAGCTTATTATTCCCCATACCCATATTTTAACTGCAAAAGCATTTATTGGAAGGTGTTGATTGATTGCCCGCCCACCAGAGGCACCAGCAGAATGCCCCCCAGCAGGGGAAAGACCGCAAGATTTCCGGCAAGGCCCAGAACATATTTTCCGGCATAAACTCCGACATAAAGGCTCTAAATAGCTCAATACTCGTGATTTCCCAGAAAATAAAGTACCTGGTGCGCAACGAAAAAATCCTCGGAAGAAACCTGCTTGTATTGAACAAAAAATTAAAGGCCCTCCAGGATGCAAGGGGCGGCGGAAGCGTTCCTGAGGATTTGCAAAAACAGCTCTCGGAAATAAGTTCGAGGCTCTCGCAGAACGCCGAAGGCATAGCGCGCCTCGAATCCGAGGTCGAGAACATAAAGCAAAATTACGCAAAGGCCGAGTCTGTCGCCGAAATAAAATACGTGATTGACTCAATCAACCCCATGGAATTTGTGACATTAAAGGACGTGCGAGAGCTCGTGGGCGGCCAGAAAGCGCAAGAGCGCCCGCAGAAAAAAAAGAAATAACCCCTTTTCATGCTTCTTTGCTAAGCGCCGGCCGCACAAGCACCCTGTAGGCTTTTCTGTTCTTCAATTGCACGCCGACATCGTTCGTGCTCACAATGTTTATTGCAACGCTCGCCTCGTCGCGGAAAACCTGCTCCACATCGATTGATTTCTCCGCGGACAACGCGCTAAGGACCCCGTGCTTTTGGCACTGCGAGAGTAGGGAATAAATCTCGGTCGAAATTTTTTTGGTGCCGTCCGCCTGCCGGATAAGCTCCGCATCGGGAATGATAATCATCGCATTTAGTTTTCCGGATGCACCCTGCTCCAAACTTTGGAGAATCCCCTTGACAATCGAGTGTATGAGCAGTTCCGATGCCTTTTGGCCTATGCCCGAGAGGTCTATGACGCTTGCGGTCGCAATGTTCGCGCTTCCCTTCCTGACT
Organism: archaeon; assembly: GCA_024653865.1. Lineage (GTDB taxonomy): Archaea > Iainarchaeota > Iainarchaeia > Iainarchaeales > Iainarchaeaceae > UBA493. The sequence continues at coordinate 2,258 of JANLHD010000160.1, forward strand.
ATTTGGCCGATATTGTTTTCTCCCGCAAAAAGCTTCGGGTAAACAACGTTGGCAAGCTTTAGCATCCTTGCCGCCTTGTAAACGGAGAATTCGCTGAATTCATCGGTCTGCCCCATTGCGGAAATTTTTTCCGCAAGCGAATCAAGCGAATCCACGCCTCCTTTCATTTGCGCCATTTTCATTATCCTCGGAAAATCCTTGTCGCCCGCGCCAAGAATTTCGGCAAGGGCTTCGGGGTTCAATGAGTTCAGGTCAATGTGCACCTGGTCCCCGGCTTTCAGGGTTTTTGCCGGAAACCCAAGCGGGTCGCTTCCCACGTCGTATTTTTTTATTTCCTCGTTGTTCCTGTTCGCCTCGCCTATGCCTGAAAAGAATTTTTTCGGGTCAAAAAAAACAACCGGAACATTCGAAAGCAAAGAACTCTCCGCCACGATGTGCAGAATGTGCAGCCTGTCCTTTTGCTCCCCATCGACAACCAGAAGCCTGTTG
>JANLHD010000164.1 GCA_024653865.1 archaeon
TCACACTCTATGATGTCGCCTTCCTCGTGCTCGTTGACATCTACTTCAACCGGCGAACCGCAAACAGGACACTTGCACTTCAACTTTCAAAACCCCTAATAAAAACCCTATTAAACGCCTTGAACAAAACGCTTTTAAATTTTTGTTAAGGTGGCTAGAACAGCATTTGGATGCCGGTAGAGACCAAAACAGAGAGGCCGGCATAAACAAACAAGAACACTAGGTTCGAAAACCTGCCGGTTTCCTTGACAAGCCTGCCTGTGCGGTGCACCACGTAGAGGCTGGCGAACACCGCGAAGAGCCCCAAAATCCCTATTATTGCAAAGAACGCGATTTGCGCGAGGCCTTCGGGGAGGCTTAGCGCCGAAACAGATTGTGCAATCGCAAGCGAATCCGATGTGTCCAGGCCGGAAATCGCGGAGAAATAACCCGGAACCATTAGCGCGATCACGAGCATTATGAGCGCGACAAAAACAGTTGTGATTAGGTAGGTTACGGAGTAGGCACAAATTATGGAAGTGAATTTTCCCGAAACCGCCTTGCCCTTAAATGCGAGCAAAAGGATGTAGAGCACAATTGAGATTGCGATGAGGTAAACGAGCTGCTTTAGGAGCTCTGTTCCCAAGAAACCCAAATTTAGTTGCAATCCAAGGAGCAATTGCGCCAAAATAAAGAGCACGGAGGGCAGGAAAAAAAAGATTGCAGCAACGCCGAGTTTTTTTCCCTTGAACTGTGAATCCACGATGCCCCGCAGGGTCTTCAAAACCATAGAAAATCGCATTGATATGGGAAAAAGAAGTATTTAATAGTTCTGCAATTGTAATATTTTCATGGCACCGCCGAAGAGAAGATTTGATATGCAGCCCTCCGAGAGGAAGGGGCATCGTGCACAGGCCCTTCAAAGAATGAAAGCTATGAAAATAATTGACCTTGACAGAATCACGCCCATTTTAGAAAGTGTTACGGTTGAATCAACACAGCGTAGATTGGCGCAAAGAGAACCTATAGATGCGGAGAAGGCTTTCAGGGAGTATTTTGACGGCCCCGGCCAGGAAGAACTCCATAATCTCAATATAGCCCTTAATGAGAAAAATATACCCCCGCTGTCATTTGAACAATTCCGCGAACTGGTATTTCATCAGGGCCGCAAAGTCAGAAAAAGGTAATCAGAACGACTCAATTTTTTCCGCGAGCTTTTTTGCCTTCGCGTTTTTTGCGAAGTGATTGCGCACCGGCTCCAGGAGTTCGTTGATTTTCGAGGCTGTGGCACTCTTCAAATCCATTGGGTGGAGCGAGCCGGAAACGAATGCAGATTCGAGTTCGGAGTAATTTGCGAAGGAGACGTTGCCACCGAATTTTTCCGGGCGCTCAATTTCCATTTCCGGGAATTTTTCGAAAACAATGTATTTACAATACTCGAGCACCGGGTTGTCCGCAACAATTTTTTCCGGACAGTAGGCCTTCTTTATTTTGCGCTCGACTTCCTCTTTAGAATCGGTCATGAAGATTGCTGAGTCCGGCTTTGATTTTGACATTTTCATTTCAATTGCCCTGTCAACGCCTTCGGAAGCTGTGTTGATTTGCGAGAGCCCAAGAAGCATGTGATGGTGCACTGCAACGGGCTTTGCAAACCCGAGCTTTGGTGCGAGTTCACGCGCGAACACGTTCACCTTGCGCTGGTCCATTCCGAGCTGGGCGATGTCAACCTCCAAGTGGAAAATGTCCGCGGTCTGCATGCACGGGTAAATGACCTGCGAGGTCTGCTGAATTTCGGATTCTTGCCTGCCCATTATCTGCGAACACCTAAGCGCGCGCTTCACCGTGGAATTGACGGCGATTTTCATTACCTTCTCCCAGTACTCCTTTTCATCCACGAGTTTCGAGGCCGGGACGAACTCCACGTTGTCGAGGTCCATTCCCGTGGCTTTCCAAACCTCGACCATGTAATCGCCTGCAATCCCGATTTTTTCGAGGTCGCCGCCGAGCTTGTTGTTTGCCCAAGCGTGCCAATCAGCGACAAGGAGCTTGAATTTGCACCCGGCTTTCGTCATTTTATTTACATTGATGGCGCGCAAAATTCCCTGTGCGATGTGTATTTTGCCGCTGGGTTCGAAGCCATCGTAAGCAATGGGCCTTTTTTTGGTTTCGAGAAGCTGCCGAAGGTCGTCTTCGGTGATTATTTCCTCGCCGACCCCGCGAATCAATTCCATGCGCTTTTCCGTGTCCATGACAAGGATAAAAATGGCGAAAAGGGTTTATAAGGGTGATTTCTTGCAAAAGAAAAGTTTAAGTTCGGACTTTAGATTATATTCACATGGACAGGACAGAAAAAATAATTGTTTTAGTTGTCGCATTGTTTGTTGTGTTTTTCGCTTGGGCCATGTGGAACCAGATTGATTACATGTACTCTCCGCCAACCAATGCAGAAGATTACCTCCGCGGGCTTGATTTTCTTGTCAAAAATCCGGGCGTGCCCATGGTAAAGACGGTGACATTTTATCCGGGGGCCATTATTTCAGCCAAAAGCATGGCGTCCAAAGTCAAAGGCATTAAGCCTGGCAATATTTGCGTAACCCTGCCAAAAGAAATTTCCCCTGAATCTTTTCAGGAAGAGGATGGAAAAATGATTAGATACATGGAGGAGGAAAATAAAGAGGCAAGAGTTTATATGATTTGCAATACTTGGGGCTCTTTGCCTGAATCGATTAGAATAGCAGACTCGGAGTCGCTTTACGGAGTTTCTATAGACAACTGCCAACTCCCAAGTGATTACAATGGGATTTATTGCCTTATCTCCCTCATAAAAGAAATCCCGTAAAAAAGCATTTAAAAAATGCCACAGCCTTATTTTCCTTATGAAGACGGTTCTCGCGTTCGGAACATTCGACATCTTGCACCCCGGACATTTAAGTTACTTGAAGCAGGCAAGGGCGCTTGGGGACAGGCTCGTTGTCGTGGTGGCAACCGATAAGAACGTGGAAAAAATCAAGGGCAAGCCTCCTGTGAACTCCCAAGAGCACAGGGCGGAACTCGTGGCGGCGCTTAAAATAGTCGATGAGGCAATGGTGGGCTTCGAGGATGACATGCTAAGCAGCGTAGAGAAAGTAAAACCAAATGTGGTCGCGCTCGGGTACGACCAAAAGCCCGGTTCCGAGGCACTTGAAAAAATGTTCAAGGAGCGCGGCATTTCGGCAAAAGTTTTTCGCATGGAACCCTACCGGGAAGAGCACTACAAGTCCTCGAAAATCAAGGACAAAGTCAGGCACGCCCCTTAAGTTAAAAAACGGTTCGCAATTTCTTTATTCTCATGGATGAGCGGATTGCAAAGAGCACAAAAATACTCGTGAACCACTCCGCGCGGGTGAAAAAAGGCGAAATCGTTCAGGTAATTGGTTCCCCAATTGCCGAGCCGCTCGCGCTCGAATTGTACAGGCAGATTCTCAAAAAAGGTGCGCATCCAATCCTTCGGCTCTCCCCCGAGCGCGCGGGTTATTACTTTTACAAATACGCGCAAAAGCACCAGCTCGAAAATTTTCCAATCCACGACGAGTTTTTGTCGAAGAGAACGGACGCGTTCATCTACATCGGCGGGGACGAGAACACGAGGCATTTGAGTTCAATTGAACCGGAAAAAATGAGCGCGAGAATGAAGGTAATGAAGCCGATTCGCGACATCCGCCTCGAAAAAAAGTGGGTGATTTTCGAGTACCCGACGAACGCGCTAGCGCAGGAAGGCGACATGAGCCTTGAGGAGTTCGAGGATTTTGTTTACGGCGCCGTGATACAGGATTGGGGGAAGCAAAAAAAATTCCAGCAAAAAGTGATCAAGCGCATAGGGAAGGCAAGGCAAATTCGCGTGAAGGGAAATGACACCGACATTTCAATGAGCGTTGAGGGAAGGAAGTGGCTCCTTAGTTATGGAATAAACAACATGCCTTCGGGCGAGGTGTTCACCTCGCCAAAAGAGGAAAGTGTGAACGGTTTCATCCATTACGAGTTTCCCGCGATTTATGCAGGAAAGGAGGTCACGAACATTTCTCTCGAATTCGAGGATGGGAAAGTGAAAAGCGCAAGTGCGGACAAGAACGAGGCGCTGCTCAAAAAGCTCATTGCAATGGATGCTGGAAGCAATATGCTAGGGGAAATTGGAATCGGCACGAATTTTGGGATTAAAAAGTTCGTGAAGAACATTTTGTTCGACGAAAAAATCGGGGGCACGTGCCACCTCGCGCTTGGAGATTCTTTCAAGCAGGCCAATGGAACGAACAAAAGCGCTTTGCACTGGGACATGATCAAGGATTTGCGCAAGGGCGGCACCATTACCGCCGACAACAAAGTAATTGAAAAGAACGGAAAATTCGTTTTCTAAAAAAAATAGTCAACAAGCGTTCAAAAAAAATAGCTAATTTGCCCAAAAAAATTTTGGGTTTTTTTGGTTGCTGTTGCGGTAAAAAGAAATTCAAGCCAATAAAAAATAAGAGGCTTGCTTTTGTCGTTTCAGGTTCGGGAATTTTCGTCCGGGCCAAAGCCAAGAGATGAGCAATTTTAGTAGCTGTCTCTGTCTCTTCCGCCGCGTCCGCCGCCGAATGTCTTCGGCTTGTGCTTCCTGTAGCAGTCCCTGCAGTAAACCGGCCTTCCTTCAATTGGCTTGAAGGGAACCTCGGTTTCGTTTCCGCAGTCTGAACAGGTTGCCTTGTGCATTTCCCTGTCCTGGCCGAAGCGTCCGCCTCTGTCTTCTCTATCCATTTATTCATTCACCTATTGTGTTTTCATGCCCAAAACCCCTATAGCTTTGGGCTAAAACGAATACGATGGCGTATGATTTAAAAATCCGATGCCGAAGCGCCATTTTGGCTGTTTGAGGCAAAATAATGGCCCAAATAGGCATTGCAGTACACACTAAAACTTTTTTTTCTTCTGGTTTTTATGGTAAAAGTTAGCCGTAAGAGAGCTTGAGCACGATTATTCCGGCGACCAGCACGAACGTGAATGTATTTGCGAGTATTACTGGAAGCGAATCAATGAGCAGCCCATACACTAGCCACAGAAGCACTCCGGATGCGAGCATTACAAGCCACACCAGTGAAATGTCGTGGGTTGATTTGGTTTTCCACGAGCGCAGCAATTGGGGGACGTTGCACAAGGTTGTTAGCGCGCCCGCGGCGAGGCCCAATAGAACCGCGAAGTCAGCCATTCACAGCCCCTCTATTTCTTCAAGGCATTTTGAGAGCGTATCGCGGAACTTTTTCACTGCCACGGCATTTAGCGCGAATTTTTTTTCATCCATGTAAACGTTCTTGTTGACCTCGAGTTCGAGGGCCTGCACGCCTTTTCGCGCACTGGCGTAGTGGATTATTTTTGCGCGTGCCCCGGAATAGGGGTTGTTGCGCTCGGCCTTGTAGCCTGCTTTCTTGAAGTTGCGCTCGAATATTTCGAGCAACTCATCCGAAATCGTGCCCTTGCCGGTTGCAAAGCAAATCTGCGGCCTTTTTTTTCCCGCATCCGCGGAGGCAAAGCCGCCTTTTGAATCCATGGAGTGTGCGTCCAAAACAAACAAGGGCTTTTTGCCGGCGAGCTTTTCATCGAGTTTGCCGTAGAATGGGTCGTAATATTTTTTTAGCCTGGATGCTATTTGCGCGGCGGTTAAATCGCGGGCGAGCACCTTTTCGTTGCCCCAGGTTTGCGTAATTATTACGCCCTGGCCGGGAGCCAAGTCATCGCGTTCGCGGTTCACATCCACTACAAACCTCGATGCCTTTGCCAATAGCACGTCGTGGCCTTCTAGCCAGAAAAGCTCTTGCGTGCCGAAATCAAGGTGCCTGTTCATTTGGGCCTCTTCAAGGAGAAAATCGCCTTTGAGTTCGGGCGGTATTAGGGTCGAGTGGTGCGGTATTGTAATCAATGTCCTCATTTGGCTCACCTATTAATTTTCCTTTTTTTCCTTTTCGGATTCGGCGTATTTTTTCGCGGGCATTTTCTTTTCGCCGCGCGCCGCCTTGTGCTCTACCCCGCGCTCGTATAGGAATTTTATCAATAGTTTCGTGATTTTGTTGCCAAAGAATTTTG
>JANLHD010000072.1 GCA_024653865.1 archaeon
AAGGCAATTTCCTATGCGCCAAAAAATTTGAGGGGAAAAAACGTGCTCGACATCGGCTTTGGGCGCGGCGAGATACTAATCCACCTCGCAAAAAAAGGGGCGAACGCATACGGCGCCGATTATTCACAGGCAAGCGTCGCAATCGCAAAGGACGCGGCAAAAAAAGCCGGGGTAAAGGTGAAGTTCGAAAGAAAAGAGGTCACCGAACTCGATTACCCAGAAAACTTTTTCGACGCGGTCTTCATGCTAGATGTCGTCGAGCACCTAACGGACGCGCAATTGGAAAAATGCTTTGCGTCAGTGAGAAAATCGCTCACAAAAAACGGGGTTTTTGTCATCCACACGATGCCCAACAAGTTCCTAGCAATCCCATTCTATGCGGTGTCGAAAATCACGCACACCAAAAGGGGCGTGAACGAGGAAGTCCACATAAACGAGCAAACCCCCTCCTCGCTAAAATCAAGGCTCAAAGGGTACGATGTGGAAATTCAAATGGCGCACGAAAAAAACTACTTCAAAAACACGCAATTTTATGCCGCGCACAGGCGGCTAATAAAGCCTTTTGTGGACATTTTCCTCGCGCACGATTTTTCAAAATTGCCCGTGCTGAAATATTTCCTCGCCTCGGAAATCTGGGCGTGTGCGCGGGCGCATCCAAAAAAATAATTAAAGGCAAAAAAAACAATTTCAAAAAAACAATTAAAGCAGGAGCTTTCCGAACCGAACGCTTCCAATTAGCCTGCTTGCCTTCACCGCGAGCACGTATCCTATTCCGCCCAAAATTATTGCAAGGGTGTGCAGTGGCGTCTTGTTCTCGAGAAATGTTATTCCCCTCGGGCTGCTGAGGCTAAAGCCATTTCCCTTTCCCCAAGTGCCCGTTGCAACCTTGAAGTCCTGGGCCGGGTCAACCAAAAAACCGAATTTTATGTGCAAAAATTCCCTGCACACGCCCGTCGGGTGCTTTTTGTACAAAAGAACGTCGTTTTGGTGGTAATAGAGCCTTTGCATAACGTGCGCCGCAAGCCCCGCGATTCCTCCTGGCTTGGTTTGCGTGTGGTCGTGGAAATAGCCCGCCTTTACAAGCCTAAAAGCGTAGCCCAAATCCATTATCTTAAAGCTAAGGTCCGTATCCTCGCGGTAATACCTGTATTGCTCGTCGTACCCGCCCACTTTTTCGAGAAGCCTCTTCCTGAAGGCTGTCGATGTGCCGCCGTAATAATCATACGCGCTTACCACACCGACCTTTTCCGAATTGAATCCGTCAACCATTTTTTGCAGCCAATCAGGCTCCGCAATGCAATCATGGTCCATGTTCACAACTATTTCATACTGCGAGTTTTCTATTCCTACATTGCGTGCCCTGCAGACTCCCAGGTTTTTTTGGTGGAAAACAACAAGGTTTTTTTCCCCATTCGCATATGTGTCCAAAAATTCGTGCGTTCCGTCCGTGCTTCCGTCATTCACCACAATGATTTCGTGCCTGCCGTCAAATTTTTGCGCAAGAAGCGAATCAAGGGTTTTTTCCAGCACCTTGCGGTTGTTGTAGGTCGCCACGATGACGCTCGCGTTTTTTGGCATTCAAGAAAACTCCCTTTTCACGAAACCTTCAAGGATATTCCCGATGTTTCCCCTGGGCACGCTTGCCGCAGAAAACGATTTCAAAGCCAAAATTTTTCCACCCACCTCTTCGGGGTTCCACGCGACCAAGCCCAAACTTTTTTTTTCCACGATTTCGGCAAGTTCGAGCTGGTGGTCATTTGTATGCTCGCCAAATGCCTTCATGCGCGGAACCACAACCATTTTCTTCCCCATGTTCTTGGCGAGCCCGATGTTGCCTTCGCCCGCGTGGGTGATGATGACTTTTGCCTTTGCAATTTGCCCCTCGAACTCATTTAGGGCAAGAAACCTTTTCGATGGAAAATTTTTTGGCTCATAATTGCTGTGGCCAATTTGTGCGAACACGCTTCCCTTGATTTTTTTTGACTCCACAAGCCTGTCGAGTTCGGCAAGGAGCCTGTCGAATTGCTGTGGGTGGGTTCCAACCGTGACAAAATAATCGGCCATTTCAAAAACCTCAGAAGATGCTCCCGCCAAAAACCCCGCGTGGGTAAAATTTTTCGAGCTCTTTCCACTGGTAAATGAAAAGGTCGGCAAAATGGTATGCGATGCGCCCGCTAATACCCGGCTTTGTGGGCCGGCAGAAACTCTCGATGAAAACCACTTTTTTTCCCAAAAGTTTTGCCGCGATGCAAACCAAGAGCCCGACATCGGCACCTGTGGAAACAACCAAATCCGGCCTTTCTTTTCGCAGTATGCTGACGCCTTTTAAGAATGCCGAAATTGTGCTGATAGGATTTCTTCTTGGCAAATCCACGAAAAATACCCTCTCTTTTTTCGCGAGGCTCTGTGTGTCTGCCCTTTTGAACGTAACAAAAAAATGCTCGCGCCTTTCATAAAATTCCCTGAGTTGGAGCATTTCGGTCAAGTGCCCCCCCGCGGAGCATGTGAGGCATATTTTTGGCTGCATTTACACGACCTTGTTTTTGTGCGAATTAAAGGTTATTGGTATGAAAACCCTTAAATTTGCCTCCAATCCAAATATAACAAGCAATTGGTGCGGCGGGCATTTTTGGTGTTCAACAGAATCACTTTTTCGGCGGAAGAGCGCAAACTCATTATGGACGAGCTTTGCCAGCAAGAGGAAAAAGCCGCGCTTGTTGAACGCGAATTCTGTGGCGGCAAGCTCTGCGGCATCGGGGGCGTGATTTTTCGGCACATTTTTTTCCCCTCATTCTTCCTGGTGGTGGGCAAAAAATTCCAAAACAAGGGAATAGGGCAAAAACTCACAAGCATGGTTTTGGAAAAATGGCGCAAGCCGCTTTTGCTCACGGTGCCAATTGACAACAAGGCGGCAATGCATATTTATGAGAAGGCGGGCTTTCGAAGAATCGCGCCCTGGCGCAAATTAAGGGGAAAAAAAATGGTTCTGATGGCGAAGATTTGAGCACGGGCTGATTCTTTGGTACAAATGCAAAAGCGTAAAATAAAACTTCTCTTATAAACCTTATTGCCCGATATTTTAGTGTATGTTCGCCAGGGCAAAGGCATTTGTCGCTTCCCGAAAAAAGGAACTCTTTTTCATTTTCCTCATTTTTTTGCTCGCGTTCGGAATCCGCGGCCACCTAATGATTTACGACCTCATGTTCGAGTTCGACACCTACTTCCACGCGAGGCTTGCACAATACGTGCTTGAAACCGCCACAATCCCCCTGGTTGACCCGCTTGCGTATTACCAGGTCCCGGGCGGCGCCACATTGCCCACCAGCGGCCCGTTCTTTTGGGTATTCACCGCGGCAATCTTCAAAATATTCACCTTCTGGATGCCCTTTAGCAAGGCCGCCTGGATTACCGCCGTCAAATTGTTCCCAGCAATCTTCGGTGCGCTAATTAGCGTCGCAATGTACTTTTTGGGAAAGGAAATGTACGGCAAAAAAGCCGGCGCAACAATGGCAATATTCGCCGCGGTTGTCCCCGCATTCGTTTACAGGACAATGGCCGGGCAATTCGAGGAGGATTCCCTGGGCTTTTTGTGGCTTGTCGTTGGCCTTTATTTTTTTGTAAAAGCCGTCAAGAACGCCGAATTCAACAAAGACACAATAACCAATTCCCTAATTGCGGCGCTCATGTTTTCGCTCATGGCGTGGACATGGCAAATGTTCATCATAATTCCAATTATTCTAGTTGCGTGGTTTTTCAGCACGATCGCACTCATGTGGTTTAGGAAAGAATCGCGCGAAAAAATGCTCAATATTGCCAAAAACTTTGCCATTGCATTCGCCGTGTTCTCGGTCCTCGCAACCGTGCTCACGGGCGCGGGTTGGATTGGTTCCGCAACGGGCTATGTGTCCAGTTACCTCCCGGTTACCGCGCAAAACGTCGACAGGATCAACACCCAAGGCGGGGATGACACAAGCGTTTATTCGGTAACCGTTGGTGAGGAGCAATTTGGCTTCCAGTTTTGGGGCAACAAGTACAGCGCGCTCATAGTATTCCCCTTTGCGGCGCTTTTGATTTTCATCCCGTATCGCTTCTTCCGCAAGCGCAACGATTACATCACTTTCATCGCATTCTACTGGATTCTTGTCGCAATGTTCATGGCGTACATCCGACTCAAATTCACCTATGTTTTCGGCCTCCCGATAGCGCTTGCCGCAGGAATCACGGTTCACGAATTGTTCGCATGGACCGGCGAGCGCCCAGGTTTTGAAAAAAAAGCAATCGCATTCGCAATGGGCTTTATGGTGCTTGTTGGAATCGCCGCCGGCACATTTTTCGTTTCACAGAACGTCCCCAACATAGAGCAAAACAACGGGTGGAAAGAGGCGCTTTATTGGATGAATGAAAACACGCCCGAGGACTCAAAATTCTTCAATTGGTGGGACGAAGGCCACTGGATAACATTCATTGGCGAACGCGCCGTGACCACCGACAACAGGAACTATGAACTGGAGTACAACGCGGACGTGGCCAGATTCATGCTTGCTGGCACCTCTCAGGAGGCGCTAGGAATCCTTGAAAAATACGACCCCGATTACGTGATAATGAGCGATGATTTGCTGGGCAAAATGAATTCCCTGGGGCTTTATGCATACAAGACAGCGAACCGTTCCGACCCCAGGGTGACCCAATTCACTTCCCTTGCCGCGGACTGCTTCAGGGCAAGCGATGAGCTTGGCGCACAAACAGTCCTGCAATGCTTGCGCATTGCAGGACTGTTTGTGCGCCAAGCTCATCGCTTGCCCTGAAGCAGTCCGCGGCAAGGGAAGT
>JANLHD010000170.1 GCA_024653865.1 archaeon
AAAAAGTGGGAATAGTAATACAATGCCAAAAAGGCTCACCACCAAATTTTTTGGGTGGAAGGAACAAATTTCGCGTTTACATAATCCATTCTGGCATAAATCCCGGTATGCATCAAAACGTGCTTTTGCACATCTTGACCCGGGCCATTCATGTGAAATTTTCTGCCGCAATAAGAGCAAACGTACACGCAACACCACTTATAGGAATTGCGCGGAAGAACGAGTTATTCTATAGTTGTGGTGCCATACCACAACAATTAAATAAATAAGGGCGCAATATTTCTTTTGATGTTGGAGAATAATCTTGGAAAAATCGGGTTCAGCCCTTCCGAAATAAAGGTTTACCTAAACCTGCTCCAAAGGTCCAACAGCTACGCAAACAAAATCAGCGTGGAAACCGGGGTTAACAGGACCAATGTTTACGAGGCACTTGACCGGCTTTGCGCCAAAGGCGTGGTTTCTTTCATCACAAGAAACAAGGTAAAATGGTACGAGGCAATGCCCGCGGAGTCCTTAACCTCAGTGCTTGGGGCAAAAGAAGCCGAACTCCAAAAAACCGGGGAATCCCTCCTAACTGACCTTAAAAAGCTCAAGAAAGCACTCTCACCACCAAAAGAGCCACTCGAAGCGGGAATTTTTGTGGGAAAAAAAGGCTTCAGGATGCTTTTTGATGAAATGCTCGAGGCACGAAAGCCAATCCATTTTTTTGCCGCCGAACTGCAATTCAAATCTCTCTTCGGGGTTTATTTCGAGCAATGGCACAAAAAAAGAATTGAAAAGGGAATTATGCAAAAAACAATTTTCCCAAAAAAAATGAAAGCGCAAGTAAAGCAGCGAAAATTGCTGAAATACAAATTTGTGGATGATGAATTTGCCAACCCCACTACCACGATTATTTATGGAAACGCCACCCTGCTCATTAATTGGGGCAAGGAACCAATAGTAATTAAAATTGAAAATCGGGAAATTGCCAAATCACACCTTAATTATTTCAACCTAATCTGGAAGTCGGCATGAAAATCACATCATGCCCTTCACAACTGTTTCAGGGATATCCAACTCGCCGTAATACAATGGTTTCTTACCATAATGAACCCAAGAATTTATCTTGTAAAAATAGGCCTTTGGCAAGCCAAGTTGTTTGTAGATTTTCCTCCTTCCAATGCCTGAAGAGTGCATTTGCATTACTTTTTCATAAATTTCCCACTCATTTTGCAGGTGCTTAGAGTTTTCAAAAAATTGCTCAACTTTGTCGGCGAACCTTGCCTTTTTCTCAGAGGCATATTTGAAAGGAACTTCGTTGAATAGCCTAACTATATTTGGACTGTGAGAATCTAATCCGAAATAGAACTTTTTGGAAATGAGACCATCTTTCCTGATGGTTTTATAGCTTCTGTCGAGGCAAACCTTAGAAGAAGAAATCCCAAACTCATTTAGCAAATCTTTCAATTGGTTAAGAAAATAGACAATGGCCTCTTCCTTTCCTTCAACTTTGTGCATCCCAAACTGTGGTGAAGTGAAAGCGTTTTTTGCCCTAATATTAGGGCACTGCAGTTCATTCCCGAATAAAACCCCTAGAAAATCTCGCTTGATTTCCTTTGGCGCATTTAGAATCCAAATTGGCAATTTAAATGATTGAACAACTTTATCGCCTTTTGGAGCACCCGCCAAATGCAAGAGCCTTGCGAAAGGGGAAGAATGAATTCTCAAATAATAGGATGACCCAACTATATTTTGAGTAAAATGACGTCCCTTTATTTCTTTTTTTGTGACACTTGTGGTTTCCCTTTTTTCCAATTCAGTAGTAAAGCCAAAATTAGCCTCAATTTTCCTTTTTAGTTTTTCTAAATCTTCCTTTTCCCCGGTTAAACCAACTCCGCTAAAATCCTTGCCAATAGTTCCATCGCCCAAAACAAAAGCAAAAATCTCAACAAAGAGTTTAAAGTGTGGAGACCCATCTGCAACAAGAGGAAGCAGATTGGCGTTTTTCAGTTTATTGGCTCCTTTTATTCCCCATGGAGTCTGTCCTTCCGAGAGCCAACCATGAACTGTCCTGTTTGGCTCATTAATCTGACGGGCTATTTCTGAATAATTTTTTGTTGATTTTGATAATTGTAACGCCCAAAAATATTTTTGTGCTCTTATTTTTGAATCTTCAGAGTAAGAGGAAACAAAGTCTCCATCGCTAACAATTACATTAGACACAGTAGAAATGCTGTCTCGTAATTTAAAACGTCTTTGAGACACCTCATTGCCGGTGTTCAAATCAACCACCCAACCAAAATATCCATAATCAAACCCTCCAGAAAAAGAAATACCCACTCTAATCTTCCCGTCGAAAACAAATGTAGACCCACGACAACAACCCATGCTAAAAGAAAAATAGAAGTAGCGGGATTCATATCCCGTCCCTCCTCATGTTCGAAAGAATTTCAGAAAGGCTTAAGCCTGCGCTGAACGGGTTTCCCCTTGCCTCTGAAACTTTTTGAGAAAAATCCATCGAATCACCTCCAATTAAGGACGAATTTTTTCGTGGACGTCTCTGCTGCTTTTGAGGCATTAAACCCTAACGGAGCACCCAAGTAGCGGAGTTAGGTTTAAGCCGAGAAAAGCAGAGTCCTACGAAAAAATTCCTTATTGGGAGGCGATGGATTTGGAACTCAAAAATTAGAGCATTTTCTTGCTCGCGCGCTTCGCAGACCTCATGCACTTCACGTGCCAAAACTGCCCCATCCACTTCTTGTCCGTCCCCGGATTGCCGCACATCGAGCACGCCTGCGAATACTTGCCCATCGGGATTTGCTCTGCAGTTTCGTCTTTCTTTTCCTCTTTTTTTCCCGCGATTTTATCCAGAAAACCCATTTCAAGCACCGAACCTGAGCTTTGAGCCGCGCACAATGTCCTTTTTTTCCACTCCAGAAAGATTAAAGCCTACAAAAGAGCCGGCACCTGCCTGCTGCATTTGCTCATGGTGCGCCTCGATTGTTTTTACAATCCCGACTTTTCCATTTATTGTTGATTTCATCCCGATTTTGAGAATGCCTTCCACAACCTTTCCAACAGGAACTATGCCAACGCCCGCAATGGAGTACACGTCCTGAACCTCCACCAATGCAAAATCCCCCGAACCAACTTGGGAGGGAGCGCTCTTCCTTTTCTCCGCAAGCTCTTCCTGAAACGTTTTTTTCTTCCCTAATACTCCATCAAACAAGCCCATTCAAATCACCCGCTTTTTCCTCCGAACCTAATTATATTCAACCCGAGTCGTCTTTCTTGTTCTTCCCTCTTTTTCTCGGCCATTGCCTTGCCAAAATCCGGAAATTTTTGCACAATCTTTTCTATCGTCGGAAGTTCGCCCGTCTCTTTCTCATGACGATTGACATAACTGATTACTTTACCGCCAAGTGCCCTTATTTGGCCGGCGTCCATATTATTATAATCATGATCAAGAGGAAGGTAAGACCTTATTTCATCCATTAATTTAGACTTGGCTTTGCGCGGTTTTGGATTGCCATATACAATTTTTCGCGTCGCAGGAAGGTCCACAAAACGCGGATCCAGGCGCATGTGCCCAAGCGTCATTGCCCATTTCTTATCACGAATGTGATCGAGGAAAAACTTAATGGCAAGCATTTTCTTTTCCGGTGGAATGGACATTGCCATAATCCTATTAAGAGTTGCCTGTGCATGGCCCTGCGCCCTTCTTGTATTAAGGTGGCCCCTAATAGTCTTGTGAATAATGTTTATGGGCATTTAACCTAATTGCGGAATCAACCTATAAAAACCCTTTCAAGCCAGATTCTTGCATGATAATAGGGGTAGTGGGAAAGCCAAGTTCCGGAAAAAGCACTTTTTTCAATGCCGCAACAATGCAGGACGTGCCAATGGCATCATACCCGTTCACCACAATCGAGGCAAACAAGGCAATAGGATTTGTCCGCGTGGAGTGCGTGGACAAGGACTTTGGCGTGCAATGCAACCCAAGGCACGGTTTTTGCGTGAACGGAACCCGCTTTGTGCCGGTGGAACTCGTTGATGTGGCGGGGCTGGTTCCGGGGGCGCACGAAGGCAAGGGCAGGGGAAACCAATTCCTCTCCGACCTCTCCCGCGCAGACGTACTGATTCATGTGGTGGACGCCGCCGGAAGCACGAACGAAAAAGGCGACCCCTTGCCCCCGGGAACACACGACCCGACAGGCGACATAATTTTTTTGGAAGAAGAAATCGGGTACTGGTTTCTCGGAATACTTGAAAAAAGCTGGGCCAAATTGGCAAAAACCCCGTACGAATCAAGGGACAAAATGATCAACGCCATAACCCAGCACCTCTCCGGAATAGGCGCAAAACAAGACCAGGTGGAAGCCGCAATGCGCGAACTTGGAACAATAGAAAAAAAACTCAACGAGTGGGGAGAAGAGGACAAAAAAAACTTTGCATTCAAGCTCCGGGAAAAATCCAAGCCAATCATAATTGCCGCAAACAAAATGGATTTGCCGGCGGCAAAAGAAAACGTCAAAAAAATGCGCGAAAAATTCCCAAACACCACCATAATCCCGTGCAGCGGAATCGCCGAACTCACGCTAAAGCGCGCGGCAAAAGAAGGCGCAATAAATTACATCCAAGGGGCGGCAACGTTCGAAATCACAAAGGATTTGAACGAAAAACAAAGGCAGGGAATTGAATACATCAAAAAGAACGTGCTCGAAACCTTCGGCACAACCGGAGTGCAGGAAATACTGGAAAAAGCCGTGTTCCAAGTCCTAAAATACATTGCGATTTTTCCGGGAGGCACAAAAGGATTGGGTGATAAGGATGGAAATATTATTCCTGATTGTTTCCTTTTGCCGCCAAAAAGCACGGCGCTCGATTTTGCGTACTCGCTTCACACGGATTTCGGGGACAAGTTCATAAAGGCAATAAACGTCAAAAACAAGCAATTAATCGGAAAAGAGCACCAACTTGCGCACCGCGACGTAATAGAAATCGTGCACGGGAAATAGTCAGAGCCTAATTCGCGCAACCTTTTTGCCGCCAAGCTGCTTTCTTGTTTTCGAAGTTTTCCACATAGAGCTAAAATAATTTCTAAGCGAAGCCGCAAGCTCGCGGCTCTCAAGCTGGAAAGCATACGGTGGGTCCCAAACAGTGAACAGCACCTTGTCCTTGTAAATGTTCGAGATGGCGGGGGTGAAATATGCCCTGGAAATATACCGAACCTGAGTCAATGGCTCCTGCTCACGGTCAAAGCCAACCGAATCAATGAGATCCTCGCTAAGAATTATCCTTGCTACAATCCCCTTAGAAGCCCTCTTTAGGTGAAATTGCCTAATGAAGCGCCTAAAGCGTTCTTTCGAACCCGGAACCGTGGTCACGCCTAGAACATTATAAGTTTCGCCTTTCCCCATGCTCTCCAAAATATCTTCGAATGCAACATGCAAGCCATCCCATCCCTCGAACACCTTTGCGCAATGGGAACCGCGAAGCTCCTTTCTCTTCCTCTCGAATTCCACAACCGTGGACCTGATTTTCCTTTCCTGCAATTCGAGAGCCGATTTCTTTTTCTCAAGAAAATCAATTATGCGCAAAGGGCTCTCAA
Organism: archaeon; assembly: GCA_024653865.1. GTDB lineage: Archaea > Iainarchaeota > Iainarchaeia > Iainarchaeales > Iainarchaeaceae > UBA493. Next base: position 5,594 of record JANLHD010000170.1, read on the forward strand.
TGTCAAATACGCGCGAATTGTTCCTCACAAAATAGCTCACAATCCCCCGCGAAATGAGCTTTTCGAGGCAAAAATAAGCGCTTGACTTCTGAAGCGCTGTCCTTTGGACTATTGTGCCGATTGTGGAGGGCCCCAATTCAAAAAGCGACAAATACACCTTGCGCTCGGCAAAAGACAACCCGATGTCCGAAAGCAATGAATCATCCATTCAACTACTTTTGGAAGATGCAGAATAAATAGTTATGCATTAGTAGTCCAGTAACTGTACTCCCTAAAATTATACGGTTTCTCCGGCCAATTCATTTGAAATGGCAATATATTATTACCTCGGGATTTTGGCCTCGCTTGCAATCGGGACAATTCTGGTAAAGTTTCTTGTGGCGGGGGCAGGGGGATCCAAAAAAGGGACGCTTGCAAATGCGGCAATCGCCACAATTGCCTGGCCGCTGCTTGTTTTCGCCGCAGCCCTGCTCCAACTTGCAGGAGCCGCGCTTTTTCTCGGGGTTTTCGGGACATATTTTTTGGTAGTGAAAAGGGTTTTTGGAATGCCAAACAGAAAAGCCATACTTTTCCTCTTCCTTAGCACGGCATTTCGCACGACAATTGGCATAGCCGCGCTGCCCAGAATAGTGCCGGAATTGGCGTTAATAATCCACTAAAAGCGAAAGGTTAAATTTGCGGCAAAACAAATCAATACCATGCAAGAACCAATATTACATGCAACGCACAAGGCAATTGAGGTCATCAAAAAGTGCTCAACAAAACACGGCCTCTACGCATCCGCAGGACCATTGCCATACACGCAGGTTTGGGGAAGGGACTCGAACATTACCCTAATCGGCGCGACTGCCCACACAAAAGAGTTTGAGGGGGTTTTTCGCAAAACACTTGAAACCTTGGCGTCAAAGCAGAGCAAAAAAGGGCAAATTCCAAACGCGGTTGATTTCGTGGGCTCCATTGACAAGCCCGCGACCTTTGCCACAATCGACTCGAGTCTCTGGTTCATTTTTGGGGAACATTTTTACAAAAAAAAATTTGGAAACTCGCTTTGGAAAAAGCACGCAAAAAACATTGAGGCGGCAATGAAGTGGATTGATTTTCAGGACGCGGGAGAGGACCTCTTGCCCGAACAACAGCCCACCTCTGATTGGATGGATTGCTTTCCCCACAAGTACGGGCACGTTCTGAACACGCAGGCGCTCTATTACGCAGCGCTCTGCGCAACAGGAAGAAAAAAGGAATTGAAGGCGGTAAAGAAGGCAATTAACTCCTATTTGTGGAGCGAAAAACTCGGGTATTATTTGCCCTGGAGGTGGAAGGACCACGGGAAATTCAGCGAAAAAGAAACCTGGTTCGATTCACTCGGAAACATGCTCGCAATCGTTTTCGGCCTCGCCACAAAAAAGCAGGCAAAGAGGATACTTGATTTTGTGAAAAGAAAGGGAATCGCAATGCCCTACCCTATGCGCGCAATTTACCCCCCAATAAAAAAAGGCTCGCCTGAATGGAAGGATTATTACTCGGATTCGCTCGCGGGAACGCCGAACGAATACCTCAACGCCGGCATTTGGCCCTATATAGGGGGCTTTTACGTTGCGGCGCTTGTGAAGGCAAAAAGGTTTTCAGATGCCGAGGCGGCGCTCGAATCCCTCGCAAAAGCAAACTCGCTCGGAAAAAAACTGGATTGGGACTTCAACGAATGGATACACCCAATTACGGGAGAACCCGAAGGCGGCAGGTTCCAGGCGTGGAGCGCGGGCGGGTATTTGCTCGCATACGAAGCCGTGAAAAGGAAAACGAACCCGCTTGAAATTTAGAGCCCGAACTTTTTTTCAATGAGGTTCGCGACGTCAAGCGAAACCTTGCGGTAATCGAAGTTCTTCACCGCGTGCTCGCTCGCATTCTTCCCCATTTTTTCTCGCAACGCGTCATCCGAGAGAAGGGCAAGAAGGTGCTTTGAGAGGTCATCCACATCCGCGCGCACCGCAAACGTCTTTGGGGCATCGAACCTAATTTTTTGCTTGGTGTCAAAGCCCATGTGCTCGTACACCCACTCCTCCTCCAATTCAACGGTCTCGCCAACCTTTGCAAGCAAACCTGTTTTGCCATGCACCACGGTGTCCTTGACGCCCATCGCATCAATCGAAAGCACTGGAATTCCGCAGCTCATTGCCTCAACCTGAATCATGCCAAAGCCCTCAATCCTGCTCGGCGCGGCATAAACATCGGCGGCATTCAAAAGCACGCGCATTGTTTCGCGCGAAAGCGGCCCATCAATGTAATCAATCCTGTCCGCGGGCAAGCCAAGGTCGCGGATAATTTTCTGCTCATCATTGTAATGGTACTCAGGCTGGCCGAACTCCCAGGATTTTCCAATATAGCGCCAATTAGTGAACTCCGAACCAATTTGTGAAAGCGCCTTGAGCACTTCCTGAAAACCCTTCGAAGTCGTGTCCCCGCCAATTGTCAGTATAAGTTTTTCATCCGGCGCAACACCCAAAATCTCGCGCATCCTCTGAACCCGGGAATCGGATTTTGGAATCGGAGCCAAATGGGTTGTGTCAATTCCAATCGGCATTGGAAAAATATTCGGGTTGCGCACCCCATCGCGGCGATAGGTTTCCTTCACCCAATTGCTCGTCACCATTATGAGCGCAAGCGATTCGAAAACCTCGTGGTAATTCGCAACCCAACCGTCGGCATTGAGCCAAGGCACAGGAGTTATGCCGTGCTCCAGGGGATTTTGGATAATGGAGGGAGTATCGCCCCAATAACCAACCCCAATAGCAAAATCCGGCTTATAAATCCTATAAATCGCGTCCTTCTCAAATCCCGCGGCTCTGTCACAGGCATACGCCCTATACCCGTGCCCCTTAAGGCCCCTGAAAAGAAAGTCGCCCTGCAGGCTAACGCCATCGAGCTCGGCGGGAAACGGATAGAGAACCGCACATGAAAACTTTTCATCCGCCTTGACAGGATTTGATTCGCCCTTTTCCATCGCATCCATTATATCACCTTATTGAAGGGCTCGTGCGCACAGCAACTAATGTACTCGAAACTTTGCTTCGAAAACCCGTAAACATCGTTCACCAAAGATTTTTTTTTCTCAAATTCCGCCTCGGAAAGCGCGAACACTTCATTCGAACCAAGCTCCGGAACGCACCTAAAAGGCCCCTCGAGGCGCCTGTAACTGAATTCAAAGAGATGTTCACAATCAATCAGGCCCCCTTCGGCCATCGCCTTCACCGCGGCATTCACCTCGATGTGGCGGTTGTGGCCATACTCGCCGTTCTCGCCGTGCGTGAACACGTAATCGAATTTCTTGTCCATCGCAATCGGTTCGATGCGCCTCACGACCTCGTCGAGCCCATCGAGCCTTTTCTCGGGATGGTCATCATCAAGGTCGGACATGAATCCCCTCGCGCCCAGCATAGAACACACCTTGAAAAACTTCGGGCGGCGGTCAGGGTCGTCCTTTCTGCAAAGCGAAACAATGGTCCAGCCCCAATTTTTTTCCCGGAGAATTTTGCCGCCCATCCAGATGGTCTCGTCATCAGGATGCGCAACAACAACGAGCGCCTTCACCATAACAAAAAAGTACACTCGCAAACTAATAAATACAGCGGTTCCGACTAATTGTAGGCAAAACAAGGCGGGACTTCATGAAGCTCACGGTTGCAAACAACAAAAAAGAATTTTCACGGTTGCTCGCCGCAGAAATCGCGGGGCAATTGAGGGAAAAAAAATCTTCCGTGATTGCACTCGCATCCGGCACAACACCCAAAGAGGCCTATGCAATCCTCGCGCACCAAAGTGCGAATGGAAAGACGGATTTTGGGCGAGCGCATTTCCTCCAGCTTGACGAATACCTAGGAGTGGGACGCGAGGACGCATTCGCCAACTACTTCGAGAAGCACATCATCCACAAATTCGGGTTTCAAAAAGAACGCACATTCATGTTCGATTCCTCGGGGGCCGCAAAAAAACAGGCGATGCGGGCGGAAAAATTTGTGAAGGCGAAGGGAATAGACCTCGTCGTGCTTGGCATAGGGAATAACGGCCACATCGCATTCAACGAACCCGGGTCGGCATTTAATTCCAGGACAAGGGCCGTGAAATTGTCCAAGGCAACGTTGGCGGCGAACAAAAAAAACTTTTCGGGAAAACAACCCACAAAGGCGATTACGCTCGGAATAGGGACAATCATTGGCGCAAAAAAAATCGTGCTCGCCGCATTTGGCGAAAAAAAGGCGAAAGCATTGAAGGGCGCATTCCTGGAAAGGCCGTCGACAAAAGTCCCCGCAAGCGCGCTGCAAAAACACAAAAACGTGACGCTCATCGTGGACAAAAAAGCTGGAAAATTCTTCGCATGAACCAATGGGTCATTTCCCTATCGCGGCATAAAGGTCCAGGCGCGCATTCAGGTAAGTGACCGTGGATTCCGCGCCCTGATTCGCATTTACACCCGAGAGAGTGATGCCATCAAAGCATCCGCCCGTGGCATCATTGTAAACCATCTGGCTAACCGAGTTCCTTCCCAAGAACCAATCGAAGGATTTTTTCGCGTGCGAAAGGTAATCTGGGTTCTTGGTGGAATTATATGCCTTTACATAAGCGGTGGTAAGGCTCGCCGCCTCTATTGGCTGCTGGTCATAGAACGAGCGGACCTTGTCCATCACATACCAATCTCTCTGGCCGACCGGAACGAGCTTGTCGTTGATGAAATGCGTTTGGGTCAAAAAATCCATGGAACAAACCGCTACCTCCGATGCCCTCCCCGAAGAATCAACAACGCATGCATCGAACAGGGCCTCCGGAATCACGCTGTTGCCATAGGTGAGGTATGTTTCGAACCACTTCCACGAATCCGTGCTGTTCGCGTCAAATTTCGACACCAAGGAGTCAAGCGCAACGTGGATTAGCTCGTCGGAAAATTCGGCAACGCCCCTTGCCCTAACAAGCCCGAGCAGGCTGTCGGCCTGCGCCCTCGGGGATTCAACAACAAAGCCAGGGCCAAGCGTTACCTCGAGGATTTTTTTTGCCCTATCCTTGTAGGATTGCGGAAGAGGGCTTTGAAGGACCATGCCAAGCGAGTGAATGGTCCTGCCCATGCTGTCCTCGCTCCCGCGCTCATCAAGCGGCTCACGGTTTATCCCGAACTCGTTGTGGAAATACCCGTTTCCAAGCGCGGCCTTTTCCACAAACCCAAGGTAAGTGTCGGCAAGGGAGAGCATTTTTGCCGAAGGGTTCATTGCATAGGATTTTACCGCAACAATCAATGCCCTCGCATTATCATCAAGCGTGTACCCGCTTTCCTTGAGCGGCGTGGAAAAATCCGCGAACTGTATGATTCCAAAATCATCTGTCATGCGGTAGAGGTGCTTGAAATTTATGCGCGGGAGCTTTCCGAATGAATCCGCGCCAAGGTCGTCAAGCGAAGAAAAGGTCTCGTAATAAAGCGTGGAAACGTTGTGCCAAACCATTTTCCTGCTGTACTCAAATGATGCGCGCTCAAGGCCCCTTTTCAGGGGGACATCCGAGAGCAGGCGGGAAATGTTTTCCGCGAACTCCAAGGGGCTATTTTTATGCGAAATCAATCCCCTGCCGTCGCCCAAAACCTCGAGGTTGTACTTGTTAGGAGAAGCCACAATCGCCTTTCCGGCGGACATCGCATAGCTAACGGTGCCGCTGCAAACCTGCTGCGGGTCAAGGGACGGCGCCACGTAAACGTCCGCCATCTTAAGCGCCTCGATTATTTCCTCTATTGAGAGGTACTTGTCCATGAACTTCACCGAGTTCTCCACCCCGAGTTTTTTTGACAAAGCCCTAAGCTCGTTTCGGTAGGATTCACCCTCATGCTCGCGGACCTTGGGATGGGTCTCGCCGACAATCAGGTAAACCGCATCCGGGTGACTGGCGAGAATCATCGGCATCGCGCGAACCACGCGCTCAATGGATTTTCCCCTGCTTAGCAGCCCAAAGGTCAAAAGAACCCGATTTTTTTCCAAGCCAAATTTTTTCTTGACCCTCTCCTTGCTGGAGCCAAACGCCATGTTCGGCACGCCGTGGGGAATCACCGTGACCTTTTCGCGCGCAATCGCATAATCCTCTATAAGTATTCTTTTTGCGACATCGGTCATGACGACTATGCCATCGCTTAATTCCGAAATCGACTTCACGGTTGATTTCATTGCCGGCTCCGGGTTGTCGAGAACCGTGTGCATTGTCGTGACAATCTTCTTGTCCACCTTTTCGAGAAAAGGCAGAAGATTGGAGCCGAATTCCCCGCCGAAAATCCCGAACTCGTGCTGCACGTTGAGAATTTTTGCCGACTTCATGGAATTGAGCTTTTTTGCGACGCGGTCATAGGATTCCGTGCTCGCCTCGTTTATCCTCGCAAGCACCTTTCCGTTGTAAACGCGAAAGACCTCGGGGCCTTCCTCCATTGCAATTACCCTGTTGTCGATTTCCCCGCCGAATTTTTTCTGCATCGCATCGGAGAGGTCACGGGTAAATGTGGCAATCCCGCACTCGCGCGGGGGGAACGTGGATAAAAAAATTACCTTTCCGGCTATTGTTTCACCGCAACTAATAGCCACTACCTTATAAAAAAAAGCTTGTTTGTCACTTGAGAGAGTTGAGCACCGCTTTTACCGAAAGTTTGCGCATCGTCGTGACCGAATCCGCGCCTCCTCCGTACACGAGAAGATTTTTTTTGTCAAGGCTCGGAACCATTGCGGTGGGAAACACCACGTGGTCATTGAAGCCCTTCATCTCGGAATCCAATTCCGCCTCAAAAAGCGGGTCCTTTGGATGGGTCCTTCCCAAAAGTTTTTCCGGATTTTTCGAGTCAAACAAAAGCGCGCCCGCACTATACACCTTGTGCGAATCCGGATCCGAGTGCTTCGAGAGCTTCACGCCGTGGTATATCTCAAGCCAACCTTCGCTTGTTTTTATTGGAACCGTCCCCGAGCCTATGCGCAGGCCATCCCACGCCTTGTGCCTTGGCTTTATGAGCGGCCTATCCTTCCCCCAGAACAAAAGGTCCTTTGAATACGAAATCCAAATGCTCGGGCGGTCAAAGACCATTGTGCCCTCGGGCCTATGGAGCGCGGCGTAGTACTTGCCGAATTTTTTCGGAAAAATAACCACGTCCTTGTTCTGCTGCCTGAAAATAACCCCGTGCCGCTTCCATGATGAAAGATTGTTTGAGGTGGCAAGCGAAGTCGATACCCCGCTGTCAATTGAAACCGAAACATAGGTCATTGCGTACCTCGAGCCATTGTCGATTGCGCTGATCCTCGCGTCCTCAACGCCAAAATCCCCGTCGCCACGGACCCCAAAAAAATTTGGCACATCGCTGATGTGCTCTACCTGCTCCCCGGATTTGTCCAGGATTATTCTGCGGAAATGCGAAATCGTTGGAAGGCGCGTGATGTTCTCATCCATTAGAAAACAATCAGGGCACAGGGTCATCTTTTTCCTGCTGATGCGCTCGATTTTCCACTCGAGGTCTTTTGTGCCAACAAACCTCGGGGCAACAAAGGTCTTGTCATCGTGGTAGGGGGTTTCCGCGACGCGCGCGAAAAGCATTATCTTATTGTTCGGAAGCCTCACCGCCGCAGGGTTGAAGGCGCCGCGCACCCTGAAAATTTTTTTGCTAGGCTTCACGTCCTTTGGGAACACGAGGGTTTTGGGGCTTGAATCAAGTTTCATCCACAACAAAAAATGCCCAAGCAGTATTTATAGGTTCACTTAAAAAAATTGGAAACGCCAAAATCAGACGGAAGAGGAAAATAAAAAAAATTAGCCCTGGCCGGATTTGAACCGACGTCCCAGGCTCCAAAGGCCCGTATCCTTGGCCACTAGACGACAGGGCTAACTGCCTTTTTCTTCCCTGCCGCCTTCGTTTTGCCTTGGCTTTTCCCAAAAGCGGACTTTGGCGACAGGGCAAACCTTTGCAATTACCTGCAAAAATTGCCTACTAAAAACAACTTACCCGCAACACATTAAATGCTTTTCATTGCGAAAATTGGCAAAAAAACAGGCGAATTCTTGGGATAAAAAGAAAAAAAAGACAAAGGTTTTTAACGCGACAAAGCATTATATTTAACACATGAAAGGCCCAATTGAACTGCTCCAGGAAGCAATCGAAAAGACCTTCAAAAAAGAGGCGCTAATAGTTGGCCTTGTTTATTTCCTTATTACAATGGTCATTGCCGGCCTTATCGCCGCAGTCGTGATTTTTGCCGGCGGAATCGGGATAATTTTCCTCGCATCCGCACGCGAAACACTGCTCTCCTTGCTCGTGATCGGGGCGGCTGGGCTATTGGTCGGAATAATACTGCTAACCCTTAGCGCGGCACTCAACATTTTTGCATACTCCGCATTCAACCAAATCCTAAACACCCAAAGATATGAATTCGAAGGAATCGGAGAGCGCATAAAACAAAGACTCGTGCCCACAATACTTTTGCAAATATTTGTCACAATCATAGCACTCGTACTGTTCGCGATTCCCGCAGTTCCACTATACCTTCTCGCAGGCCCAATAGGATTGATCGGGGCGGTGCTCATTTACATAGTTCTCATAATCTTCCTAAGTCCGCTAATCCTCAATGCGACTCCCGCAATAATACTCGAGGACATTTCTGTTTCAGAGGCGCTTAGGCGCTCGGTTTCTTACGGAAAAACGAATTACGGCCTAAACCTCGCGGCAATGGCGCTTGTAATCGTAACCGCAATCATACTCATAATACCCTCAATAATACCTATATTAAACATCATAATTTGGTTTGCCTAC
>JANLHD010000172.1 GCA_024653865.1 archaeon
AAAAAGCCAAACAATACGCCAAGCAATACATCCCCGATGTAGTGCGCGCCCAAATAAACGCGCGATGCGAGCACCAGCACCACAATTATGATTCCGGCAAAGCGCGCCGTGTTCGCGAACTTCTCCCAATAATACCCGAATACCGAGCCTATTGTTCCCGCGTGCCCCGATGGAAGCGCGTATGGAGAATCAATTTCTAGTGCAAGAACCCGAAAATCCTCTATGGGGGGCCTTGCCCTTCCGATAAGCGGCTTTAGCACTCCCACAAGCGCGGAAATAAATAGTATTGCCGTGGCGAGAAAAAAAGATTTTTTTTCGTCGCCTTTCCAGAAAAGAAAGGCGCTAAGAGCCATCCAAAGAAGCGGGTTGCCAAGGTGCGTTATGACAATAAAGAAAGAGTCCAGTGCGGGGGTTGCAAACCCCTGGAGGAGATGCGTGAATTGCGCTTCGGCTTGGAGTGCTTCGAACATTTTTCTACACTTTCGCTTTTTTGAGCCTCTTCATTCCCGGAATCTCAACCGAACTATAATCCACCACGATGCCGCATTGCTTTAGCGCTTTTCTCATTGCATACGCCCTGCAAAATCCCTCGAGTTCCTTTTTCTCGTTTTTTTGCACCCCTTCTCCCAATTCCTCAATTACTTCCTTAATTGCGGAATTGACCTTCCTTGAATTCACTTCCTCAAGCGCCTTTGCGGTGTCCTTTTTCTCAAGCCCAAGAGCGTTTATTGCGGCATCCACCTTTTCGAGCTTCACCGACTTTCTCAGGTTCTCCTCTATTTTTCCGTCGAGGCTGATTCCAAGGCTCGCGAGAAACTCCATGACCGTGCGCGGCTCCGTCGCGGGCTCTATTTTTAGTTTCCTAATCGCCACCCAATCGTCATAATTCGATATGAACTGCACGTATTTTTCGTCGGCCAAAAAAAATCCCTCCTAAGTCAAAAAAATAACAAATACTTTTGTAGTTTGGTGAATAAAAACTCTTCCATCAGGCGGTTGGTGCCCTTTAGGGCGCGAGTGGATAAGCCGGAAATTAATCAAATCAATCAAATGAGCCTTTCTATAATGTTTGCCGCGGAAAGCACTACCTGCTCATCAATTCCCGTTCCGCCAAGGCTTCTTACCGTGACAAAAGTGGGGTTTGCGCCGTCAATATCGGCAAAAAATATCCTGTGCTCGCCCGTATTTTCCGAAGAAATCACAAAAGCCTTTTCCCCAAGGGTAATTTCTTTTTGCGTGGCGTCAAAGAGCTGTGTTTCGCTTTGTCTTGCTTCGTCCTCCATGGAGTCGAGAGCCTCTTCAAGCCTCGTGAATTCGTGGAATTCGAGCTGCACAATCGGCTCGCCCTCCAATGTCACATTACAGGAAATATAACTGATTGTTTTCCCAAACGGCGCGGGTTTTCTAGCAACGGACACTCCTTCGCCGAAAAGCCCAGTGAATGCCTCCACAATAAGCGGGTCAGAGCAATTATATGGGCTCGAAATTTTTTCGGAAATTTCAACGTTATCATTTGTCTCGACGTCTTCAGGGGTGTTGATTATAGGCTTGTTATCCTCTTCTGGCTGCTGTTCCCCCTGGTTCTCATTTTCGCCGGTATTTTGGTCGCCGGTATTTTCCTGCGCAATGGGTTGCGCGCAGCCCGCAAGAACTATCAGTGAAAGCAGAATTGCGGTTATGAATGCATTTTTTCCGATTATAAAAATCACCAGGTTTATGCCTTTTATTATCTGGGTTTTGATCTTTTTAAAGATGCCTTTATTCCTTTTATGGAAGAAAGCCTCCGGTGGGAATTGAACCGGCCCGAAACAGTTTCGGCTGTTTGGTGCGACGGTTATCCCCTCCAAAGGTCGGGGATAAGCCTCCGGTGGGAATTGAACCCACGACCCGCGGTTAATTTGCCGTCCACCAAAAAACGCTGTTTTCAGTAACAGTTACAAAACCGCTGCTCTACCACTGAGCCACGGAGGCGCAATACAATTCGTTTTGGGAATTGTTTAAAATACTTCAGTAGGGCTTAATTGCCGCCGGATAAGACGCTTTTCACGGATTTAACCTCTATTCCATTACTGCCTAAAGAATCGAACAGTTCCTCGATTTTCCCGCCGCGTTCTCCGTAGTCATGCACGTGGAAAACAATTCCCATAATCTGACCATCCATATTCTGGTAAGCTTCCTCAATTTCGCTCAAGGGGGCAGCATCCGCAGTGCCGACCGCATACATCCTGTGTTGTATTATTGTCACTTCGGAACCGTTCCAGACCGCCTTTCTTGGGCTGCTGAGCAAATCCTGCTGCCTCGCGCCGCCGCTGGTATTGTAAAGCATCCCTCTCGGCCAGTCAGTGTCGGCATCTGTGACCGAGCCAGTGATCATCTGCCCGTCCGCAGGAAGCCGGTTCATTATTGCCATCATCTCGGTAATTGTTCCCTTGTACCTTGGGTCGTTTTCCCGGCCGGGTTCGTTTGTGTACCCGTTCCAATTGTTGTGAGATAGGCCATGGTGATGCAATGCGATTTCATGCCCGTTTGCTTCCCAGCTCCGAAGCAATGCAAGCCTGCCCGGGTCATCAAGGATGTACACTCCCCATTGCGGGTTGAATTGAAGCGTGAGCTTGAAGCCCTTCGAGTCCGCGAGTTCGACAAGTTCTTCGAGAACCGGCCAATTGTCCCTCACATAAGGCACTATGGGCCCTGCTTCCATGTGAACCGCAATGAAAGCTATTTTTTCATCCTCGCCATTCTGCGGAGGGCCATTTAGATCCGGGTCCAGAATAGGACCGGGATTTGGTTTTGGGTTTGGATTTGGTTCCGCACATCCGGAGAAAAGCAATACGCTGAGGATTGCCAAAACAAGAATAATTTTCTTCATGCAGAAAATAAATCTCTTGAGAATATATCTAACTTTCTGTGCCAAAGCGTTTTATTTGCTTCAATCCATAAATGCTCCATGGAAGGCATGCATTTTAAGTGCCAGCAATGCGGCGAATGCTGCAAAAGATATTATGTAGTAACCCTTCCCGGCGAAGCCGCAAAGCAGGCCGAATTGAAGGGCGAAACCGAACGTGATTTTCTCAAAAACCACACGCGCCTCTTCCTCCACTTGTTCGCGCGCGAGTATTCGGAAGGCAAGATAATGGTGAGCAACGCAATGCTTCCCAAACGAATTTGCGATGCCATCGAGGCAGAGCACGGTTTTTTGCCGAATTTTTTCATTGCGGTGCCGGCTCTCGTGTTCAAACGCGAAGAGAGCGGTTATTGCACTTTTTACAGGCAAGGCGAGGGCTGCACGATTTATAATGCAAGGCCGCTTGAGTGCAAATGCTTTCCATTCATATCAATCCGCCCAAATACGGATTACAAAAAAGAATACCCTTTCTGCCATGGTCTCGAATACCGTGATGAAAAAATTTCTTATGTGGACATGAGTTTTCTGCACTTCAAGCAGATGCGCAAATATTGTGATTTGCTGCGCGAAAAAGGCTTCACTTCGGTTTGGAAAGCGTGGCCGAACAAGGGCGTAGTGCTTTTTGAAAACAAGCTTGCCGGCGAAATTGGCGAGGAAGAATTTTTGGGTTCGATTGCGGGATTGAAATAAATTCGATTTTCAATTTTGTTTTTGCGCCTTCTCTTTTGCTATCCTTGCGGCTTCCCTCATTATTGCCCTTGTAGTTATCGTGGCGCTTTTTTTTCCCCTGCCCCAACCAAAGACCTTGAGCGCGGTTTCAATTGTTTCATCAGCCAATAATTCCTTTTCAAAGGCACTAATGCCCGCATTTTCCCCCATTCTGTACATGCGAATTGCCGCCTCTTTTTTTTCCGCATCGGACAGGCCGTTCCAGAGCCGAATTATTTCCTCGTCAGTAACCATTTTTTTTCAAACTCCTTTTTTTGCTGTGGAAATCATCCCTTCAGCCTTTTCCTTTTTGTTGACTCGGGTTCTTCGAGATAGTTTTCCTTTGTGCTGATTTTTTCTCCGGATTCCAATTCGAGTTTTTTTCTGGCGCCGCCCGCAATTTGCCCGCCCAATTTCGCGGCCTTCTTGTTTTGCACAAACCCCTGCGCGTTTTTGCCCCGCGCGATTTTGGTGGTTGAGGCTTCTCCAAGCATGGTGAAAATAAGCTCCAAATCATTCATGTGGTCGCGCAAATTTTGCCTGTCAAGTTTCTTGAATTTTTTGTATTCTTCCACTGATTTGCCAAAAGTCGCCTGGCTAATCTCGTTGGTCAAAATCGCGTATTCTTTGTTCTCGCGCACGCCGCGGTGTTTCCACTCGCCCATCAATTCCTGCCGAACCGCTATTCCGCGCACCTGTTTTTCAATCCACTCATCCGAATAGCCTTTTGCCCGGTAAAGCTCTTTCATGCGCGCCTGGGTGAGTTCGGGATTTTCGATTTCCTGCACGCGCTCATAGCCAACTTGTGCGAGCCAGCGCTTGAATGGCTCGGCTTTTGGAGAGGGAATTGACTGGATTATCCTGAATAAAGTTTCTGTATTCGCGCAATCGGTTTCATAATACTTGCCGTCAGGCGCAACCAATTTCAGTTGGTTACAATTTGTAACCACCTCGCTTCCTTCTTCTTTTAAGCGGTGCTTAAGCACTTTCCAATAGTTCCTGGCATCGGAGCTTTCTGACAAAACTCCAACAACATCCACTACCGAAAACCACCATTCATTGTTGTGCCGTGTTCTACGAATTTTTGCCCCCTGAAAAACCACTAATGCATTCTCGCTTTCCACAAAAACCACCCTTTGCCGTTATGCAGATTGCCTTTGCTTGCCCACATAAGCGTTAGTCCGGGTCTTGTTTAAAAACAGTTTTAGGGGGCTTGTTGCCGGTGCGCTAACTGCAGCATGGAGCGCCATTTGCTTTTTTTAGTGCAGGTTTTTGTTTCTTTTGGAGAAGCAAAATAGTGCCAATTTTTGTTTTTAGTGCAGGTTTTTGTTTCTTGCAGAGAAACAAAAAAGTGCCCCGAGGGGGATTTGAACCCCCGTTTTCACCGTGAGAGGGTGACATCCTTGACCGGGCTAGACGATCGGGGCACCTGATTTTTACCTGGCAAAAACGCGCCCGTAAATACGATTATTAAGCGCGAGAATGGTAATTTAGTATTGGATTGCTTAAAAAAGGTTGCTTCCTATGCCTACTCTTCACAAAAAACCCGCATCGCAATACACTGGCATTTCCCGAAGAGATTTCCTCAAGAGCGCAGGGGTAGGTTTTTTGGGCGCATTTTTCGGAAGGCGCGCAGCTGCGCAAGAAGTTGCCGTTCACAGGCATTCATTGCCTAGCCACCCACCAATGAAACAAAGCCTCAAAGTCTACCGCCTCGACGCCAAATTGAAAGGAAAAGAGCTGGCGGATGCATACAAAGTTGAATATACAAAAGGCCCGGGCTTTGCGCCATCCCCCGAACTTGAGCACGACGTGAGGGTGTTGGTGGCGAGGGAATGCTCGCGCTACAACCAAAAAATCGAGGGCTTCAATCCCGAAGGTAAGGAATTGGTCGACCCTTATGTCGTGCTTTCAATTCTAAAGGTCGAATCACGCTTCAACCCGAACGCACACAAGGAACGCGATGGCCGGGGAATTGCGCAGCTAACCGGAATTGCAATGAAGGAACTTGAATCAATTGAAAACTACCCTGTTTTTGTAGGAAACCCATACGACATGGAGCTTGCAATAATGGGCTGCGTGCGCTATCTTGTGCACGTTAAACAAGAGCACAAGAACGTGAATCCAATTACTGCCTACCGCCTGGGCCCAAGCGGAGCCAAGGACCCAAAATACCGCAAAATTGCGGTCGATTATGCCGCCAAGGTGCTGAAGGCAAGGAATTCGCTCAAAAACGCCCTAGAAGGCTATATTTAACTGATTTTAGTTAAATAGTTATTGTTTTTATTTGTTGGGGGCTGCATATTGTATAGGGGTTTTGATTGGTTTTTCTCGAGGCGTTGCAAGCCCTGCTTAGCCTAGATTTCGGCTTTTTCATAGACATCGTCATGAATAATTTGCTCTGGGTTTTTG
>JANLHD010000076.1 GCA_024653865.1 archaeon
CCTTCCAACAATTATGCTAGAGCCCGTGCCGTCCTTTAGGATGTTTAGCATCGAGCCGTCCCTTCCTATGACGCGCGGGATTTTCACCGGGCTAATCTCAATTACTTCGCCGCCGAAAAAGAGCCTCGGGCCCTGAAGGTCGACTTCGTTGAGTTCGCTTACCTTCACAATTTTTGCGGACACAACGCTGCCTGGCTTTATTATTTCGCGCAGCTCTTTTTTCAATATCACGCTCGGGTAGAACGTGTTTATGTCCACCGTGTAAACGGAGAATTTTTCCTCCGAAACCACGCCTATCACAAGGTCGCCGACCTGCGGAATGTATGCGCCCTCAAGCGGCACAACGGACGCGTAATCCGACTCGTCGTTCACGAGGCCGATTGAATCCGAATATATTTTTCCTTCCCTTACAAACACATGGCCTCCGAGTTTTTTCCTCTCCTCGGTCACGAGTTCCCCTGGTATAACTATTCTTTTTGCCATTTATTTTTCACCTCATTAATAAAAATCATTTATCGAGTATCTTTGTCTCCACGTTCCCGCCGGTCAAATGGTTTAGTTCATTGAACAAATCCTGCTTTATTCCCGCGGGAATTTCCAGCATCGCGACAAGCGAGCCGTCGTTTTGCCACTCCTCTTTCTCCACGCCGAATTTGTGAAGTATAACGCTCGCCTTTCCCGAGTACTGCGCCGGAATCTTTACCGCGACCTTAAGTTTTTCCATTGAAAGCGGCAGGAGCCTTTTTAGCTGTTTCACCAAATCGTTTATCTGCTCCTTCACGGGCCTGTTTATGTCCACGTGGAACTTGAGTTCATTCAGCGCGTTCTCGATTCTCAGCGCCGGATGCGGCGCATTTGTCTGCGGGTTCATTGCATTTCTTGAAATAAAATTAATGATTTCTTTTCTCTTCTTCTCAGTGATTTGCCGCCTTTGCTCGGTCGTTAATTGGACCTCGCCCTCTTCTATTATTCGCTTTGCGACCTTGTTGATGTCCTTTGTCCCAAAGACCTTGGCCAGCGCCTCCTCGTTTTTTTCCTCGCCTTTTTTCGCGTCCTTGAACACGATGTCGGTTGCCAAAAGGTCGTCAAAATTCACGGTTTTGCCGTGCTTCAAATCCATGGCGAGGTCTGGGTCAACGAGTACCTCGAACTTCTCCCCTGAATGCTCATAGCGGGCTATTACCGCATCTTCCGTCCTTACCATGCAAAAAAAATCCTTTTTGCTTTCCAGCACTATTTTTTTGTCGACGACCGCTTACTTTGCGGACATTACTGCCTTCAATTCTTCCTTTGAAACCGAAGAATATTTCCGGGTGTTCGTGTCGATTACCATGAATTGCAGTTTGTTAACGTCAAATTTTTCCTTCTCATCAAGGCCGTGCTCGAGCGCCTTTAGCGAGAGCTTAATTGCGGCATCCCTTGAAATGTTCTCCTTCCACTCCTTCTCAAAGAACTCCATTGCCTTGTTGCGGTTCTTCCCGATTGCAACAGCGTGGTACTCCGCAAGTGCGCCCGAGGGCTCTGTTTCAAAAAGCCTCTTGCCTGTTTGGTCAACCCCGCCCACAATGAACGAGATTCCAAACGGCCTCATGCCGCCGTACTGGGTAAAAACCTGCTTTACGTTAGAAATTTCCTTTACAAGCGTTTCTGTTTGGATTGGCTCCTCATAATACATCTTGTTTTCCTGCGCCTTTTGCCTCGCAATTCCAACCAAACGCCTCGCATCGCCCACAAGGCCTGCGGAAACCGCCACTATGTGGTCGTCCACGGGAAAAATCTTTTCAACAGATTCTGGAAGCATAAGGTTGCTTGGAACCTTCTTGTGGGCGCCAAAAATAATGCCTTCATTGTACTTGCAGGCAACTCCCATGGTGCCTTGTGACACGATCTTTGAGGCGTATTCGACCTGATATAGGCGGCCGTCAGGGCTGAACATTGTCGCTGCCCTATCGTAATTTGCGGGTTGAGAAACTGGGTACAAAAAAAATCACTCTCTAAAAGTCCCTTTGGAAGAACTAATATCTCTTAATCAGTAAATAATATAAAGCAAAGCTTTCCCTCAAAGAAGCGCCCTCCCCAAGGGGGAAAATTCAGCCTTTGAGGCTCTTAATCGTCCCGGAAACCCCCAAAATAACCGGAATAACCTCTTTCCCGCCCGCCTGGCGGACAAAAAGAAGCCCCGCCTTTACCTCTTCAATTGGACCAAGCGAGCACCTCAAAATCCCGATGTTTTTTTCAAAATCCCAGTTCGCCATCCAAAGCCTCTGCCCCGCAATCCCGTGGTCGCCAAAAATTTGGCCGAAAACACCCCAAATCGCGCCGCGAACATCCCTCTCGGCAATTTTCCCTTCGCAAATGAGCCTGAATTTAATGTAGCGCTTCTTTCCCCTCATTGTGGGAGGAATGGGCTTGAAGCTCTTTTTTTCGGCCAAAATTTCACGCCCCCAAAAGGTCCTTGGGCGCAAATCCCGAAAGCCCCATTAATTCAGATTCAATTTTTTTTGCTTTTGCTTTGGTTGAGCGAATTTCCCCCATTTTCGAACCGCTCTTCGAACCATAACGCTCCTCCAAATAAGAGTAGCGCTCTTCGAGCAAAACAGGGGAGTGGTGGTTCACGCGCTTGTCCGCATACCACACAATCTTTGCCTCAATTGGCGTTGACTTCGTGAATTTGAGAACATCTTCTAGCCCATGCACCCGAATTATTTTTGCAAACTCCGAAAACCCAAGGCCCTCGAACACCGCCGCCGCCTCTTGCGCGTGGGCGCAATTATGGGTGATGCAGTGCATTTTCATGAAATCATGCATGAGAGCCGCGCGCGAAACCGCGTCCACATCCACCTTGGCGCCCCTTTTTTTTATCGCATTCGCGAGCTTCTGTGCAACCTTTCTCACGGCATTTGAGTGAAGCCTAATGTGCTCCGGAACCGCGTACTTTTCCAAGAGAGCCTCGCACTTTGCAATCGTCGGAATTTTCATCCAAGCCCCTCCAAAAGAAGAGAAGGGTTTTTCCTGTTGGCCTTTAGCGCGGCATCCTGCTTCATGCCCAAAAAAACGCCGAATGAAGAGAGGTCCTTTGCCGCCCTTGCCTCGCCTTTGTCCCTCGCCCCGCAAACAAAAAGCATTGGCGCATTTGCCTTCGAGAGGAACTGTACGCACGCGGTCGCATTCTTCACGAGCTGCGCGTTCTCAAACGCGTTCCTAAACGTGTTCCTAAATTCGTTTTTTCCCAAAAATTGCGAAAAACAAATCGCGGTTGCAACACCCGATTGGGAGAGCACGTTCGCGGTTGCAAAATCAAAAAACGGCTTTTCGCTAGAAAAAGGGTTTAAGAGCAAATTCACCTTCTGCTTTGCAGCCCACTGGTTCATCTGCATCGAATTCCCATCCGCGGCAATCAAATCCGCAAGGCCCCTGAACTTCTGCACGTTCTTGCTGTCCGGAATTTTGAAGAGCTTGCAGGAAAGAATTTTCGTTTTTGATTTGCGCTTTTTTTGGTTGAACTCGCGCAACTCGGGTTCGGAAAAATCCCTTGCGACAATCACCGCGTCGTCGCCGAATTCTTTCGAGAGCGCCGAAATCTCTTCGATGGAGTCGTAAAAGTAAAGGTTTAGGTTCATTGCATCCAATTTTTAGCAGGAAAATCGTTAAATATTGGCTTGACGCTTTATTTGGCATGAATCTCCCCGAAATCCTCATTTTACTAATCGCAATTTCCGGGTGCGCATCGCAAATAGAAACAGGGGAAGATTTCTGCGAATCCGATTCCGACTGCACACTCATGAATTCAACCCTGACCACAGAAGGCAATGGTTGCTGCAACGAATGCGGCGTGGAACCTGCATCGAAAGCAAGGGAAATTGAAAGAAATGAGTGGAGAGCCCAAAACTGCCAGGCCGAATATTCTATCTGCCCTATTTACGATTGTGTGCTTGAAAAGCGCCCGAAAGCAACATGCATCAACAATTTGTGCGCAATAAGATGGGAAGAAAAATAATTGGAAATTAAAAAAAAATTGCTCACTTCGCCTTTCTTCCCTTCGAACCGATGCTTCCGCGGTTCTTCTCGTGGCCCCTTCCCTTATACAGGCCCCTTCCTTTTTTGCCCGCGCTCGTGAGCCCGCGCTCCGCCCTTTTGGTGTGCTTGTTGAACACAAGCCACTTCGCATCCTTATCCGCCCTAATCACGGGGGACGCTATGTCGATTAACACAACCTCGTAATACGTGTGGGTTCCGTCCTCACCGACCCAATAAGAATTCAAAACCTCGCAGTTGGTGAACTTTTTGCCCGCCTTCTTCTCCGCCATGCTTTGCTTGGAAATTTTCCTCGTGAGCTTCTTAACACCCATCCTCTTTGGCCTTCTTCCCCTAGCAGGCCTCGTGTGCATTCCGCTCCCCTTGCGCACGCGCACAAGCGCGACAATGAAACCCTCTTTTGCCTTGTAACCCAAAGAGCGCGCCCTCGGAGGATTTGAGGGCTTCTCAACCCTCACAACCGCGGCGTCCTGCTGCCTCTGGCCCAGAACCTTGTCGCGAAAGAGCTTCGCGTACTTGTAGTCCTTGGACTTTTCCTTTCGCGTAATGCTTCGAATGGTTTTTCTGATTTGCTTTGTCAGGCTCATTAAAACAACCCTAAAAAGAGGTTTTTACAGAAACATTATCCGATGGGGAAGGAATATAAAGGTAACTTTAAGAAGGCGAAGAAACAATGATTTGACAATGAAAAGGCGAACACCACAAATAAAAATAAGCGCCAAGGTGAGGGCGGCAAACCAGCTCCAAAACTCCCCGAGAGGAACCATAATCACAATCGATGGCACGAGGTTTCGAAAAGAATCATTTCCCGGAGACCCCG
>JANLHD010000077.1 GCA_024653865.1 archaeon
GGTTCAACATTTTTATACTCGAAAAACCTTACACTGTAAAATAATCCAAAAAGGAGGTGAAAAAAATGAAGGACGTGACCATACAAATAAAGGCGCAGGAAAAGGCAAGCAGAATAGAGCTTCTCATTAGGTTCGTGTACTTGATACCACTCTACATTGTCCTAATGGTGCTCTCACTTATAGCAATTGTAGGAATAGTAATCAACTTCCTCACCTCGCTGATTCTTGGCAAAAGAATTGGCGCACTCAACAAATTCGTCGTCGCATACCTAAAGTACTCCTATGAATTCTCGGCGTACCTATTCGTGACGGATGAGAGGCCGGAAATAATTCCGAAAATTTAAAAAAATAAAAAATTTGGGGCAACTTTTTTTGCCCCATGTACTTTTTTTTTAAAATTCATTCGTACCTAAGCGCTTCCACGGGGCGCAGTTTCGAGGCCGAGCGCGCGGGTATTATTCCAGAAATAACCCCGATGATTGTGGACATTACCACCGCAATAATCATTAACTGCGCACTGACAACTGCGGGAGTTAAGCTCGAAATGAGAATCGAAACCCCAAATCCGATGGCTGCGCCTATCACCCCTCCGACAAAACCGAACAAGCCGGATTCAATCACAAACATTTCAAGCACCTCGCGCTCGGTCGCGCCAAGAGCCTTCATGATGCCGATTTCTTTTGTTTTTTCAAGAACCGAAGTGAACATGCTGTTCGCAATTCCAACTGCGCCAACCAACAAAGAAACGCCCGCAATTGCTCCCAAAAAAAGGGTCACAGTTCCGAGCGTTTCCGAGATTTGCTCCGAAAACGCAAGCGAATTTGAGACGGAAAAATCCTGGGTCCTCTCGGTCACGTGCCTCGAATACCTAAGGGACTGCTCAAGTTCTTCTGTAACCTGCGCAACCAACTCGGAATCCTCTGCCTTGGCCTCAATTGAAGTGAAGGTGTTTTTTTCCACATCAACCGCATCCCAAGCAGACTTATATGACATGTAAACCGTTGCATCATCACTTCCCTCCTCGAGAATGCCCACAACCGTAAACGCCTTGCCCTCGATGTTCACCTTGCCCCCAACATTCAAAGGCTTTTTGAAAACATCATTTGCAAGACGGTTGCCAATCACAATTTCCCCAGAACCGCTTGCGCCCAAAAACCTCCCGGAAGCGAGTTCGAAATTGCTTAATTCAAGCCAGGTCACCGGATTAACCCCTTTGATTGAAACATTCGTGGTTTGCGCCAAATAAACCATTTCACCCCTGCCGGAAACAATCTCATTAACGTACAGCACATTCGGGTTGCCCCTTATTATGGTGGCATCGCGTGCCGTAAGCTCGGGCTCGTCCTCTGTTGTAGTGGCGCCAGAATCAACCTGGACAAAAGTGCCTCCGCCGCCGCGAAAAGCCCCGCCAAAAGAGCCCGCCCTAAAGCCCCCCGGAGAAACCGTAATAATATCGGCGCCAAACCCGGAGAGGTTTTCCGAAAGGCTCGCCTGGGCACCATCGCCTATGGAAATGGTCGAAACCACCGCGGCAACGCCTATCACTATTCCTAAAAGCGTCAGCCATGCGCGAAGGCGCCTGTGCACAATGCTGTTTAGCGAGAGCCGCAAAGAATCCTTTAGCTTCAAGGGGAAATCACTTCCCGCCAAATCCCGGCAAATTCCCTTTGAACTTCAGGAAGTACCACGCCAGCCCTGCAACCGATGCCGCCAGGACAATTCCCGTCGCCACAATGTTGCTAGCAAAGAAAACATTTGCCACAATGAATGCGAGCGCAACAAATGCGAGCACGGCCGCGGTTTGCTTCCAATTCTTTTTTGCCCTAAAATGGTTGAATGCAACCGCCCCTGCAACCACGATGAGCATCAATGCCCAAGGAAGGAAGCCGAAAATGCCCGCATCCTGCCTTTGGAAATTTCCTTCGGCGACAACTGATTGGATTCCAGAATTGCTAAGCTGAACCTTTTTTGTGGCACTCTGCCTCTTTCCGGTCGTATCGGTATAATCTATTTGAACGGTTAGTTCACGCGCTTCGGGTGCCGTGAAAGGAGACGTGATTGTGCCTTCGGATGCCGAATTTCCTTCCCGGGGCTGCGGCGCGCTAGGGGCGGTTCTAACAGCTATTCCAAGCCCCGGGCCGCCTATTCTCGTGCCGCCCCCGCCTGAAACTTGAGTTTGCGCGCCCGTAGAGGTTGCACCCGAACCGGTTTCGAAATTCGCTATAGTGAAATCCCCCTTGTTGAGGTTCCCGAGAATTTCCGTGCGCGAACC
>JANLHD010000078.1 GCA_024653865.1 archaeon
GATTCATCCGGAATCAATGTCGCAGAACCTAAGCCGTATTCGCCGCTGATAAAACTAGTAGCCCAGGAACTAACTGAAAATTATTGGAATATATTCATGTAAAAATGCGGAGTCGAACTTTAGTTGGTAAGCTAGGAGAGGGATTTGCGGCTTTTGCAACCGGGGCCTCGTCACCGTAGGGACCAAGGAAGCTGCGGCAAAATCGCACGGCCTCTCGTCCCGCCGCAGGCGGGACCGTCCACGCCCTTCCGAGGCGCTTCGTTTTTGCGAAGTCGGAACGCGGGGAGAGGGATTGCAGCTTTTGAAAAAGCTGCGGCAAAACCGTCAGCCTCTCGTCCCGCACAGGGCGGGACAGGACGCGGGGAGAGGGATTCGAACCCCCGCTCGCCGGAGCGAACCTGGTCTCAAGCCAGGCGCATTAGACCACTCTGCCATCCCCGCTCAAAAGAAAAACCCGGGATTATTGAGCTTTTCTTTCAAGCAATTTGGGTTGAATTAAGGTTAAAAACGTTCATTTAGGGGCTTTGAAGTTCTTTTATCGCGGCGAGGATGCCTTTGGGGTGCCGAAAAATCGCCGAGCCAGCAACGAGTACATCGGTTCCGGCTTCAATTGCTTTGGATGCGGTTTGTGCGTTCACCCCTCCGTCGATTTCTATTTCGCACAAGAGCCCCTGAGAATCGATTTTTGTGCGCAATGCCCTTACTTCGTCGAGGTTTTTTTCAATGAATTTTTGCCCCCCAAATCCCGCCTGCACGGTCATGACGAGTGCCAAATCGATTTTGTCCAGATAAGAAAAAATTTTTTTTGATGGGGTGCCGTTGTTGATTGCGATTCCAACCTTCATTCCGAAGTCCTCGATTTGTTCAATGAGTTGGAGGGGTTTTTTTGTTGTTTCTATGTGGAAGATGAACATGTTGCTCCCGAGCTTTGCGAATTCTTCCACCTGTGCTTCGGGTTTTTTGACCATGTGGTGGGTTTCGAAAAAGAGCTTGGTGTGCGGCCTAAGCTGCGCAATTTTTTGCCTGTCCACTCCCGCGTTCGGAACGTATTTGTTGTCCATTACGTCCCATTGAATCCTGTCCACCTCCGCCTTTTCAAGTTCGGGAAGCCAGGTTTTCCATTTCGAGAAATCCGCGTCAAGAACCGATGCGGCTATTTTGGCCATGATTAATTAGTTGCTTTGAGGGATTAAAATAGGTTGCTTTTGTGTTTGCCTTTTACGCGTCAATTACGCGTCAATTTTGAAGGGCGAGAAATCCGTTTTGTAATCGTATACGTCCATTCCTTCCGCCTTTTTCAAAAAGCCCACGATTGCGTATGTTGCCGGCGTGAAAACCACTTCCACGCCCACCTTGAAAATGTAGTTGGAGATTATTATTGCAATCAGGATTTCATTTGGAAAAACCCCGTAGAATGCTATTAGTGAAAATATTGCGGTGTCTATTCCCTGCCCAATGAGCGTGGACCCGATGGTCCTTTGCCACAGCGCCTTTCCTTTGCTCCAAATCTTCATTTTTGCGAGCACAAAGCTGTTGGAAAACTCCCCCGCAAAATACGCGATAAGAGATGCCAAAACAATGCGCGGGACAACCCCGAGGATTGCCTCGTACGCGGCTTGGTTTTCCCAACCCGGTGCCGAAGGAAGCACGGAAACAATTGCAAATACAATTGACATTACAAGTGCTGCGAAGAATCCTGTCCAAATGACCTTTCTTGCGCGCGCATAGCCATACACTTCGGTTAGTATGTCGCCGAAAATGTATGCGAGCGGAAAAAGAATAGTCCCTCCGTCAAGCACAAGCGGGCCTATCAGTGCTATTTTTGTGGAGGCGATGTTTGAAATAAGCAAAACCGCGACAAAAGAGCCGGTGATTATTGAGAGGTATTTTGTTTCCTTTTCCACGCGTTTTCACCAATCCTATATTTTTCCTGCCGATAGCTTTTTGAGGAATGCGCTTGAAGAAAAATTTCCTGAATTGATTTCTTCGCGCATCTTTTTCATTATTTGCTGGACAAAAAAGAGGTTGTGGTATGAGAGCCATTTTTGCGCGTTCTCCTCTTTTGTTGAAAATAGGTGGTGCAAATATGCGCGTGAATAGTTCCTGCACACCATGCATGCGCATTTTTCGTCCAAAGGTTTTGTGTCGTCCCTGTAAATTGCGGCATCAATGTTTATGTGCCCCGCGCCGACGAATGCCTTTCCGTGCCTTGCCGTTCTTGTCGGGAATGCGGAGTCGAAGCAATCCACGCCCATTTCCACGCTCTCCACAAGTTCTTTCACGGAGCCAACGCCCATCAAATAAACCGGTTTTTCTTTCGGCAAAAAGGGGATGGTGTATTCTATTGTTTCCTTCATTTTGGAAAGCGGCTCGCCAATTGCAAGCCCTCCTATTGCGTAGCCGTCAAAATTCATTTCAGTGAGTGCAAGCGCGCTTTTTTTTCGCAAGGGCTTGTGAACTCCGCCCTGCACTATTGCAAACTGCAATTGCTTTTTGTTTTTGTGCGCATCTTTTGACCTTTGCGCCCAAGAGGTTGTTCTTTCCATTGCCTGTGAAACTCTCTGTTTGATTGCCCCGGCTTTTGGAACGTCATCTAGCACCATGGCAACATCACTCCCAAGCAGGTTTTGTATTCGCGTGCTCTCTTCGGGCGTGAACATCGAGTCCACTCCGGTGTAGGGGTTGCGAAAGAGCACGCCCTCTTCGGTTAGTTTTCTGCAGAATGTGTCGCTTAGAACCTGAAATCCCCCGGAGTCCGTGAATATTCCGCCTTGCCAGTTCATGAACCCGTGGAGTCCACCGTGCTTTGCAATTATTTCTGTTCCTGGCTTTAGCGAGAGAACGAACGCGTTTGAAATTAGGCATTGTGTACCTAGCTCTTTTAGTTCCTCATGTGAGAGCATCTTCACCGAGCCTTTTGTGGCGACCGGCATGAAGAAGGGCGTGTTGATTTTTTTGCCGTTCAGTATGAGCGTTGCCGTGCGTGCGTTTTTGTGCTCCGAATTTATTTTGAATTTGCTCATTTTTGCCAGCCCCGTGCAAGGATTATTTTTTGCATGTGTCCCATTTTTTTTATTTCGAGTTCGCGCTTCATTGCAAGCGAGCGGGTCTCGAATTGTTCCGAGTACACGAGCGTTATTGGCCTTCTTTTTTTCGTGTATTTTGCGCCCATTCCCTTGTTGTGTGTTTCAATTCGATTTTCCAGGTTCGCGGTGTAGCCGCAGTAGTATGTTCCGTCGCGGCATTTTGCGAGGTAAATGTAATACATGCAATAAGTTGGTTGGCTTCATCTCTTTATTATTTGCCTTATTTTGGAGCCAAGCATTTTTGCCGGCGCCATGCCGGTTTGGCCTATTTTTTCCAGGTAATTCGCCATTTTTGTTTCAAAAATTTCCTGCCTGCGTGTCGTGTAGTATTCCTCTATTGTTGTGAGCGAGAACAGGAACGTGGTTACGCCGCCGAGGGCGAAGAGTACGGTGAATATTTTAGAAGCGTCCGTTGTGGGGTGGAGGTCTCCGTAGCCTATTGTGAGCAGTGTCACGCCGGTGAAGTAGAATGAATCTATCCAGCCCCAGCCCTCTGCATAATGGTAGAATATAGTTCCGACCGCGAGCAATCCTAGTATGCTCATTCCTGCAAGGACAAGTTTGTTGCGCGTTTGCATGACCAAATCTTTTCCCCGAACGGGTATTTTAATGTGACTATTGTTTGCGGCACCTTGCGAGGGAATGTTTTTATTCCACGCACTCATTCAATTTTATATGGCGGTTAGGGCTGGTGCGAAGAGGGCTGTGTCAAGGCTGTTTGCGGGTAAAAAACCAAGGTCGCTGTGGGGCGGGGCGACCCCAAAGGAACAAAGATTGTATAAGCAGACGGTTGGCGAAAAGACCAAAAGAAAGCAACCCAAGAGAATAGGCGATTTCAAGGCGGGAAGAAAAAAAAGCCCTTTGGAAGTTTATAGGGAACTTAACAAAATAGCACTTACTTCGAGCAGGGATGCGCAGAGTGTCCTAATAAGGGATTATGCGCTGAAGCTATTTTGTAACGAAAGAACGAAAACGTTTTTCAACACGTTTTTTGCAGGTCAAGTTGGCTTGCCTTACGAAGAACGGAAAAATCAATTAATGGAAAGAATCAATATGTTTCTAGATGCAACTCCTGAGGAAAGGAAAAAAAGAATTAGCGCATTATTGGAGGAAATTGCGGAGGCAAAAAAAGATATTGAAGGGTCAGCCGCTCTCGCAGTGAATGCATTTAATTATCTCCCCGTGAAATTAAATTCAAAAACAAGAAAAGCTCTGCAGGGGGAAAAAAGATATCTTCAGACAAATCCTGAGGTTTATACCGAAGAAGTCTTACGCCAAGAAATTCAGGACACTAAAGAAAGGTGGGAAGCTGAGGCAGAAAGATATCGTGGCTATAAACCCTCTTTCTATAACCCCTCTTTATCAACATACAATGAAAAACTATATGGAATTCAACAAAGTCGTAGAATGGAACTATTTCGTAAGAGTTATGAGCGACTTGTTGGGTTATATAACTCGCGGTCGTGGGAATCCTCTGTGCGTCCTGCGCAACGCCCTGCGGAAGAACAAATTCAGATTTCAAATGCGCATTTCCTGGGTAATGGTCTGGCGATTGCAGCTGCCAATCTTAAGATTTTGAGGGCAGAGTTGAAACAATTGGGCGGATTGAAATAAACTTCGGACGCGGAGGACGAGATTCGAACTCGCGCTCCCGTGAAGGAACCAGCTTTCCAGGCTGGCGCGTTAGACCGCTCCGCCACCTCCGCAACCTTTCTGTTTTAATAGTTTAGATTCGGGTAATTTTAAAAACCTCGGCACACCCCAAAGAAGGGCTTTTGGGGTAGGTTAATTTAGGGGTTTTCACTTACTTTTTTCGATTGATATGCCATTGCGTCCAATTCCGGGGAAAAAAAGAATTGTAGGCACAATAACCACTCTAACCGAAGCCCAGTACCGCCATCATCTTAGGCAAGGAATTCGCATTCCTCAGGGAACCGAACTGGTGTTGGGCAGGGTAAGGCACGCCGATGCAAAATACCTGAAAATCAGGTTTTTCGCGGAGGGCGGTGTAGAGGTGCCTTATTTTTACGGCGAAGAAGGCAATCTAAAGGTAAGGTTTTTGCATGCCCAATCAGTGAATGATGCCATAAGGCTGGTGAGCCACCAGATTGGTTCGGTGAAGACAAACATCGGGCAGGCAAAAGCCCTTTTGGATACGATTGAGCGGCTTCATTTTGATGTGTATCACAATTACGGCGAATACGCAGACCGTGAAAGAACCAAGTTCAGGGAATATTTCCAAAGCCTTCTCGGCGAACTTTCAGGGCATCCGCTTTTCATGCGTGACAAAAACAAGGTTGAATTTGCGGAACGAATAGAAAAAGCAACAAAATTGCTTGAGGAGGGAAATGTGGTGGCGGCTTCAGGAACCGTTGTGGGGCTCAAGAATAACCTGAGGAACCTGATTCGAAAACTCAGCCTTCAGGAACCAAGGCTTGTTAGGAGGCGTAGCCTTGTTGTGGACAAAAAATTTGAGAGGGATTCTCGGATTTTCGGCGCGCTTGACCTAATTATTTCGGCGCACGCTTCTCTTGGGTTGTCTTCCGCAGAACATGCCGGGGTTTCCAAATCGCTTGCGAGGGCTGAAAAACTGCTTTATGCAACCGGCTGGAAGGCATTTAGGCAGCCCGCTATTATTTTGGAAAAGGCGGCAGAAAAAGTCCATGCGGGTGAATTGAAAAAGGCAAGGGACTACCTAAAGGACGCGAACCGCAAAATCGTTATTTCAGCTTCCTCGATTGCGTCGATTTATCCGCAAAACCTGAGGCGGATTTCCCAGAGCAGGGACGAAAAATTCAAGCAGGAGGTTTTGTCGAACCAACTCCTTGTTTTTCACGACATGATGCCTATTTGGATGGAAGGGGCGAATGCTGCAAAGAGGAATTTAATTTTGTCCACCTTGTCAGAACAGGCATCGTTCGCCAGGGGATTCGGAAAAAACGAAGTGGCACAATTGATCGAATCCGCACGGGGTGAATTGGAAAATGGGAATTTGGTTGCGTGCAGCGAGTTTTTTTCAAGGGCGGCGTTAAAACTTGATCCAGAAAAGGGAAAGGAATTAAGTTAATTCTTTAGTTGTAGAGTTCCGCAAGGCCCGCTATGTCGCCGGATTCAAGGGTCCTTTTTTTTGTTTCGCCCTCGGTTGAATAACCGTACATGGTTTCTTCCGCGCATCCGGAAGTGTAGAGGTCGCCCAATCCAGCGGAGTGCCCGAGCTCGTGTGTGATTATATTTTGCAAATCCATTTTCGCGGGATCAGCGTCCGCGTTCCCCCATTGGAAGTCCGTTTGGTCAAGCAGCATGTCCCATTCCACAAGTTCCCTTGTTTTGGGCGGGCCTGAAAAATAGCCCCAAACATTGGTCACGGCGATTGCGCCGCTGTCTGAAATCGTTCCAAATGAAAGCGTGTTCTTTTCGTCGAGGCTGCCGTTGTTGTATGATGCCAAGCTATCGATTGATGGGTTTCCGAAAATGTTGAATAAAGATTCCGAGTCCCATGCCTCGATTCCCGCATTTGTGGAGTTTACAATTAAAGACGATGAAATTCCTTGTGAGTTTGTCGGGTTGATGAGGAAATTCTCTGTTGCCTTCCACTTTGCGCCCTTTGCGAGGAAGCCGTAGCACGTTGCCGCACTGTCATTTCCGCCGCCCGCCCACGGGGGTTTTGCGTTTGATTTCTTGTAATGGATAAAAGTTATTTTTTCAAGCGGCCCTTTATCCTTCTCTTTTGCCTGCGGGGGCAATGCCAAAACAAGCCCGGAAATAATGAGAACCAGAAGGGCGACGATTACATATTTGTTCATAGTTATATCAAGTGCCTTTTTTGATTTAAATATAACTGCCTGTTAAAAAATGACTTTTTGGGCCCAATTAATTTATTTGTACGCTGCTTTTGAATTGCTCTTCACTTAGTTGGCCGCCCGCGTACTGCTGTGCCTTTGAGGCGAGCACTGAGTACTTGGTGTTTCCTTGGGGCGTAATTATTTCGACTGCAATCATTTGGCTTGGTTGTGCAACCGCGGAAGTTAGGCCTATCACAAAATATGCGGTTGGTTCTTTCTCGTAATTTTCAGGTAGCTCAATTGCAATCAGCACAATGTCATTTTGAAAATCAACAAGCGAATTTTCAAGGCCGGCTTCAGCCAATGATTCGTAAAGGGCGGCGTTCTCGGCTAAGCCCGCATACTCTGCTTCGGGTTGCTTTGTTCCGCGCGGGGTTGTTTGTGAGGGTGGCTGAGTAGGTGTGGCAAGTTCTTCCGGAGAAGGTTGTGAATCTCCGCTTTGGGGTGTTTGCTCCGCGGCGGGGGCTGTGCATCCCGCTAGGAAAACAATTGCCAAAGCGAGAAAAACTATGGGCCTCGCAGTTTCAGGTTTCATGAACCATTAGTAAGATTCTTTTTTATAAAAATGTTGTGTTTTTTTGCCTCGTTGGCGCCAGAAATGGGAAAAGGCAACTTTTTATACTCCTTTTTCGTGCTAATAGAAGAAATGGGTCCAAAAAGAATTCTCGCGTTTATTTTGGCGTTCTCGCTTATTTCACAGACATCAGTCGCATTCAACATCGGCGGGGTTGAGGGG
>JANLHD010000079.1 GCA_024653865.1 archaeon
ATTTGCGTTGTTTTCAACAAAAACATAGCAATTTTCCAAAATTTTGAATTCTAAAACCACTTAAAAAAAGAAAAAAAATAACGGCCGGGAAAATTTCCCGAACCCCGAATTTTTTTAAATTATTGTTATTATTGTCGCCATCAAAAGCAAAGCAACCAACTGGTACGCCGCATTTAGCACAAAAAGCGCCACGGGCTTTGCTTCCCAGAGAATGTCACCCACAAGCAGCATTGCCTGAAAGCCAAGCCAGGCAAGGAATGCCACAAAAAGCGCATCGCCCATCGCAAGCGCGCCCAAGGAGACCAAAAATACGCCAAGAACATAAGACGTAACCAGCGCACTCACAAGGCCGCCAAGCATGTACAATGGCATATTGCCCTTGGATGACTCCATGTCCTTCATTGTTTTTCCGGTGAGCGCCATCCACCTTTTTCCGAACAGCGGCCCATACCAGAGAAACCCAAGTATGAAAGCGCCTATTCCCGCGGCGGCGACACCAATTAGGTTCACATCAAAACTAACCATCCAACTCACCTCACAAATTAAAAAAAATCCTGAAATGGCTGAAAAAATTGGCGATAAAATGAATTAAAAGCAGCAGGCGGTGTTTATTTTCAAAAAAAAGCGGGAAATGGGGCTGCCCGGATTTGAACCGAGGTCGCGAACTCATCTGGCCCCACGCCTTGCCGAAGCACATCCGGCCGACGAGGTGCACCCAAAGCTCGAATGCTACCAGGCTACACCACAGCCCCATTTGCTCTCTTCTGGAGGCAAATTTGCCCTGCGAGAAAATTGTGGAGGATTAACTTTAAAACCCCAAAACAATGGCGTTTCGGAACATATTTTAACTATTTAAACACCTGATTTAAACATGCAGTTTTCCGAACTGGCCGAGTATTTCCACAAAATAGAGTCGGTTTCCTCAAGGCTGGAAATGATGGCAATACTCTCGGAAATGCTGAAAAAAAGTGGAAAAGACGTGAAAAAAACAATTTACATTTCCCAAGGAATCCTAGGGCCCGGGCACGAAGCGCTCGAAGCTGGCATTGGCGAAGGATTGCTCGAGGCGGGAATTGCAAAGGCAAGCGGCTACCCAAAGGACGAGGTGAAAAAACTCTACAAGCAGCTCGGGGACCTGGGCGAGGTCGCACAAAAGCTATCCAAAAACAAAAAACAGCAATCGCTTTTTTCCGAAAAGCTCTCAGTGCAAAAAGTTTTCGGCAACTTCGTGAAAATGGCGGCAACCGAAGGAAGGGGCAGCCAAGAAACAAAGCTCGGCGCATTCTCCGAACTCTTGAACAGCGCATCGCCGCTCGAGGCAAAGTACATAGCAAGAATACCTCTGGGCAACATGAGGCTCGGAGTGGGCGACCCCACCATAATGGACGCGCTCGCGCTCAATTACGTCGATGAGTTCACGCGAAGCAAAAAAATCCGCGCACAAATAGAGTCGGCAATGAAGGAAAAAAAGGACGAGAAGCGCAAGGAGGAATTTGCGAGAAAGGCAAGGCAGCTTTTGCGCGAAAAAATAGAGGCAAAGTACAACATCCACTCCGACCTTGGCGAGATTGCGGAAAGGCTCGCCGAAAAAGGGCTCGCGGGGCTTGAAGAAATTTCCATGAAACCGGGTTCGCCAATAAGGCCCACCCTTGCGGAGAGATTGCCCAGTGCCGAACAAATAATAGAAAAACTCGGCAAATGCATTGTGGAGGCAAAATACGACGGATTCCGCGTGCAGGTCCACAAAAAAGGAAACGACGTCGCGATTTACTCGCGGCAATCCGAGAACGTGACGCACATGTTTCCCGACCTAGTGGACGCGGTCCGCGAAAGGGTGAGGGCCAAGGACGCAATCATAGAGGGCGAGGCACTAGCGTACAACTCCGTGACACAGCAGCCCCTTCCCTTCCAGGTAACCATACAAAGAAAAAGAAAATATAACGTGGAAAAAATGGCGGAAGAATTCCCGCTTCGGCTCTTCGTGTTCGACGTCATGTACCTGGACGGAAAAAACACCATGAACCTCCCGTTCATTGAAAGGAGAAAAAAACTTGAGGGGGCAATAAGTCAGAATGAAAAAATCGCGCTAACCGACGCAATAGAAACAAACGACCCCAAAAAACTTGAGGAATTCTTTTTGGCGAGCATAGAAAACGGCCTCGAGGGAATAATCGCAAAAGACCCGGCCGCGCCCTACATTGCGGGCGCAAGAAAATACGCGTGGATAAAGCTAAAGCGCTCATACAAGGGCGAACTAAACGATTCCGTGGACCTCGCAATAATCGGCTATTACAAAGGCAGGGGCAAGAGAACAAAATTCGGCCTGGGAGGGCTCTTGTGCGCGGCGTACAATGAACAGGAGGACTCATTCCAATCGATAACAAAAATCGGAACGGGAATGAGCGAACAAATACTCGCCGAACTCGAGGAAAAGCTCAGCGCAACCTCGGAAAAAGAAAAGCCCGCCCGCGTTGACTCTGGCCTTTCCCCCGATATTTGGGTGAAGCCATTTTACGTGATAGAGGTGGTTGCGGACGAAATAACGCGAAGCCCCACCCACACCGCGGGAAAAACAGGCGGCCAGGGATACGCCCTTAGGTTTCCGCGCATGATAAAATTCCGCGAGAAAAAACCCGAAGAGGCGACAACCGTTGCGGAAATAGAGCAAATGTACCGGAACCAAAAAAGCGTGGCACTGGAAGAAAAACCCTGAAAAATATTCCAAAAAATGCGAAAAAAAGCCGCGTGGTCTGCTATAATATATTAGTTTGAGGCTACATAAACTGATGAACAGGCTTGTTTACTGGACGGAAAAATCGCTATTCCTAATTGTGGGCTTTTTGATCGTAGTCTACCTGCTCTCGGTGTTCAAGATTTGGAGTTCGGAACAAAGCAGGTACTTTTCATTCATAGGCGATTGGGAATCGGTAATACTGCTTACGGTGATAGTTTTTGTGATTACTTTTGTGATGGAGCGCCTGTGGAAGTGGGAGGTGCGCGAAATATTCAAGCCGCCACAAATCATTAGGAGGAAAAAAAGATGAGGGGCTTTTCGGCTTTCCAATTGCTTGTTGCCGCGGTCGCGGCAATCGCCATACTCTCGCTCGCACTCGGGTTTTTCAGGTTAGGCGATGAGGACATTAGCGCCCAAATTTCGGACGCGCTCGCATACGCGCAAGGGAACGAGGGCATTTTGCACGAAAAAGAATTCACATTCCCGCAAGGGTTTGCGATCCGCGCACAAAACTTCGACTCGGCAACAAGGAGCGTGCGGTTTTTGTGCACAAACCCCGAGACATGCGATTCCGAAAAGGCCATTGTCGAGCCAAGGCTGGTTAATTTTACCGAAAACTATTTTACGCGCGCGTTCTTCAGGTGCAAAAAAAAGGACAAAATATCCGATTGCGTGGTTTACTTCGGAAACATGCCGGCCCGCCTTGAGGCAACCATACTAAGTTTTCCGCAAACAACCCAATCGCAGGCCGATGTGCTCTTCAAGGTTGAAAACACGGGAAGCCTTGATGCCGTGAACATCGAGTACTCGGCAACGGCATATTTGCTCAGAAATATCGGGGAAAGCATTGAACGCTCATTCGCGGCGAAATTCGCAGAACAGCTCGAAAGGCTCCCGGCGGGGTCGTCAAAAACAGCCCTGGGCACCCTTAAAATTGATGCACCCGGGGAATACGTGCTTGTGGTCGAGGCGCAGGGGCCTGAAGCTGGAATTTCGCGCACGGAACGCGAATTTGCCGTGACAAGCGGGATTTCGGAAGAGTGCAGGGCAACCACAAAAGAGCGCGAATACCTCTCGGGCGATTTGTGCGTTTCGGAGTTGCTCTGCGAAGGCTGTTCGCACGGGTATGAGTGCGTGCAAAGGTGGACTGAAAAGGGCGAGCAAGCAGAACTTGGCTCAAAGGACAAGGCATTTTCGACAACACAATCCCAAGGCGGGGCGTGCAGTTAAAAAACGCTTTACGCCACAAAAAAATGCATGCTGCTCAAAAATTGCCGATACATCATAACCCAGAATGGTTCGCGCGCCATTCTGGAAAAATCCGACATCCTCGTGCAAAACGGAAAAATCAAAAAAATCGGCAAGGCACTTTTTGCCCAAAGCCCTGCGGAAATAATTGACTGCTCTGAAAAAATCGTGATGCCAGGGCTTGTGAACACACACACGCACCTCGGAATGCACTCTCTAAAGGGCGCGTGTGATGACGAGGAACTCTTCGAGTGGCTCGAGCGGCTCGCGAAAGAGGAGGAAAAACTCGATGCGAAAAAGGTCAAGGAAAACACAAAAGCAGGACTGCGCGAGGCAATTCGGTTCGGAACCACGACAATATATGACTCATACAAGGAGCCAATGGCGCGCGCGCAGGCTTTTGGCGAAGCCGGAATAAACGGAATAATATCATCCACAATAACGGGCACAGAATCGTTTTCACGGGCAGTAAAATTTTCCGAATCAAGCCTTCCCGAAAACGTTGCGCCCGCAATTGCCGCCAATTCCATTTATGCGTGCCCGGAGGATGTTTTGAAAAAGGTCGCAAAATACAGCGACAAAAAAAGGCTGCTGAGAAGAATTCACGTGGGCGAAACCCGCAAGGAGCGCTTTGACATACTGGAAAAAAAAGGGAAGCTCGCCGTCGAATACCTAGATTCCATTGGATTTCTCGGAAAAACCTGCCTGCTCGTGCACTGCATTTGGATAACCAAGGGGGAAATAGCAAGGATTGCAAAGGCGAAAGCAAAAGTTTCTCACAACCCGGTGTCGAACATGAAGCTCGCCTCTGGCGGGGTGATGCCGCTTGCGGAAATGCTCGCAGCGGGAGTTTGCGCCGGGCTGGGAACGGACTCGGTCGCCAGCAACAACAACCTTGACATGTTCGAGGAAATGAAAACGGCGGCACTTTTGCACAGGCACCACAAGTGGGACCCCAAGGCAATTTCGGCACAGCAAATACTCGACATGGCGACCATAAAGGGAGCGCAGTGCCTTTGCGTTGAAAAAAGAACCGGCTCAATCGAAGTTGGCAAGCAGGCGGACATCATAACCCTCGGCCCCGATGAAAATCTTTTGCCGATAAACGACCCGGTTTCGTCCATGGTGTTTTCCGCAAACGGGCTGAACGTGGATGATGTAATCGCGCGCGGAAAAATCCTCTTGAGGGAAAAATCATTTTTCTTCTAAATGGGCACGCACTATTTCGAGCCGGCCCTCGTGCTCTTTTTCCGAAACCACATTTGTTTTATCAAGCACCAGCCTTTTTTTGAAAAAGGGCGCATCGACAACCAGGCTCTCGTACTCGCCGCCCTCGCCGCCGACGTGAAAACCATGCCGAGCATTTAGGGAACTAAAATATGCGAGGGTTTTTTCGTCAACGCGCTCGCCGAGCAAATCCTTCGAGAGCCCCTGCGCGGCTATTGCGACAATGCGCACATCAAATCCGAGCGAAATCATTTCCCCGAGCAATTTTTCCTGGCTCTTGTGCCAAAGCGGCGCAAAGCACCTTAGCCCAAGCGAGTGGCAAACCCTGTTCACGCGCTCCTGCTGGTAATCGCTCAAAAGCGCGCCCACCGCGACACCCGTTATTTCGAATTTCGCCTTTGCCATTGCGAGGGTTTTTTTGAGGTCAAAAAGTTCGGATTCCTTCTCCCCCAAAGTCTCGCCAATCAAAATCGGCAAGCCTATGGCATTTGCCTGCAAGGAAACCATTTCTATTGCTGGTGTGTGGAACATCCAGCTGAATTCATTCTTCGATTTCAGGGAAATTAGGCATTTGACGTCCCAACCCTGCTCCAAAAAATAGTGAAGCGTAAAAACAGAATCCTTGCCCCCGGAAAACAATATGCCAATCATACAGACATTTTGCAGGAAAAAAATTTAACACAACCGCATTGTTTTTAACGACAAGAACCCCCTAATATAAACAGACAAAGGGTTGGTTCCCCTTTTTGCCGAAAAAAATGGCTGGGGGCGACGAATACGGAACTAACCAGGCAAAGGGTTGGGTGTGCCCCAAAAGGGCACCGGGGCGGGAACAAAACTATTTAATCCTTTAACACCTAATTCTACCAAAACATAAAGCATTTTTTGGGGGTTGGACAAATGGGATACAAAAAGGACCTGCTCATTCTCCCCTTCGACCACCGGGGGTCGCTTCTCAAAAAACTCTTCGGAGTTGAAGGGCGCGAACCGACAAGCGAAGAGGCGGAAAAATACGCGGACCTAAAACACATGGTTTATGAGGGATTTTTGCAAAGCCTTGAAATGGGCGTGCCAAAGGAAAAAACCGCAGTGCTCGTGGACGCGCAGTTCGGCGAAAAAATAATTTCCGACGCAAAGAAACGCAAAATTATGGTAGCAATGCCCGTGGAAAAATCAGGGCAGGAAGAATTCGACTTTGATGAGCAGGATTTCAGGGGGCACATTAAAAGAGTTGACCCTGATTTTGTGAAAGTGCTCGTAAGGTTCAACCCGGAAGAAAAAGGAGACCTCAACACAAGGCAGCTCAAAAGGCTAAGGCAGGTGAGCGATTTCTCCCGCGAGATAGGGAAAAAATTCATATTCGAACTCCTGGTCCCCCCACTCCCAAAACAACTCGCAACCCTTGGCGACACATATGATTTGGAGCTGCGGCCAAAACTAATGGTCAAGGCGATAAGGCAAATACAGGACGCAGGAGTGGAGCCGGACGTGTGGAAACTCGAGGGCGTTAGCAAAAAAGATGACTCACAGGCGCTTGTCGCGCAATGCCACGCAAAAGGCAGGACCTCTGGCATCATAACCCTTGGAAGGGGCGAGGACGCGAACAAAGTGAAAGAGTGGCTCAAAGTCGGCGCGAAAATAAACGGCATAATCGGCTTTGCCGTGGGAAGGACGATTTTCTGGGAACCAATGAAAAACCTCAATTCCAAAAAAATTTCCCGCAAAGAAGCGATAAACCAGGTTGCAAACAATTACAAGCAATTGGTCGACCTTTGGGAAAGCGAGAGGTCGAAATAGAGGGCAGGCAATTGCCCTTTATTTAATGCCAATATTTAAGTGGAATATTTTTTTATTTTCCAAAGTTGATTCCATATCAGATGTTTTAACTCCGGAAAATAATTCAATTGGCTGTGGATTCAAGCCGTGTTTTCGAGCCAATTGTGAAATGCGTTCTAGTTCATCAGTCATTTCACTTGTAACACTAATATTGCCACCTGGCGCCAAAACCCGGCGGGCATTTTTAAATAAAAATTCGAAATCGTACATTTCAATGGGCAAACTCGGCATATGGCAAACAAAACTCTTGGCTCTATGTCCTTGGCCAATCATTTCCTTGACAAAATCACTTAATTTTGAATCCTTAACTAGGCCACCTGATTTTCCAATTTGCTTGACAATTTTCTTAATAGGCATTGCAGGCAAGGAATAAAGAGGATCCACAGCCACATACTTCCCTTTAGGAAAACTATGAGGATTCTGCAAAAATTGTTTTGCGCTACCAGACCCAATATCAACGGCGTCAAAAACTGTAGGATTATGCCAATCGGATTTCTTCCGGCCAATTATTTTTGAAAAGTTAGAAGAAACTTTAGAAAAAAACATTCTTGACTGGGGCCAAAAACGCAAACACACCACTTCAGAAATCATTTCTCACTTGCCGAGGAACTTTTCGGCAAGTGCAACCTCTTTCTTTCCCCCGACATAGAGCGGGGTTCTTTGCGCAAGCGACTGCGGCTTTATATCATGCAGCGAGTGAACGCCGTTGCTTCCCGCGCCATTTGCCTGCCTTGCAATCAATTCCATTGGGTTCGCCTCGAAAATGAGCCTCAATTTTCCATCCGGCTTGCCATTTAATGCGGGATAGGAAAACAAGCCCCCGTAAGTGAGGAGCTGGCGAAAATCAGGAACAAAGCCGCCCGAAAACCTCAATTTGTAACCGCTTTGCTCCAAAAAGTCCACTAATTTTTTGTGCCCCTTTACCCAATCCTTTCTCAATCCGCCCGGGCAATAAAGTTCCCCATCCTGCGGAATCATTAGATTCTCATGCCGGAGCACGAACTTGCCCCTTGCGTTCAAAACAAATTCATGCACGCCGTTTTTTGCCGTGTACACGAGGCTCGTGAGCGGTCCATAAAGAATGAACATCGCGCCATCCATTTTGGAGCCCCTCTCCATCACATTGCCCTCATTGAAAAAACCCGCAATCGTGCCGACCGCAAGGTTGGTTTTTATGAGCGAACTCCCATCCAAAGGGTCAAGGGTAACCCCATAGCTTCCCTTCGCCTTCAATATTTCAACTATATCATTCTGCTCTTCGGACGCAACCGCCCTGACAAGCCTTGATTTCCCCATTGCTGAAAGGAAAACATCGTCCGCGTACTTGTCGAGTTCTAGCTGGGTTTCGCCGTGGATGTTCCTTGTAGTGGAGACATTGGAATGGGTCAGAAAGGCCTTTTGCACGATTTTCGATTTTTCGGCAAGCAAAACCATTATCTTCGCCATGTCCCTATCGACGTGCTCTTTGCGCAAATGCTCCCTAAAATTCAATAAAAATCAGCCCCCATTCGACATTATTGCCATTAGAAATGAATAAAAAAAGACCTAAACAGACTTTAGTTCGTATGGCAAAGGCAAAACCCAAAATTCTCGTAATCGGCACCGGCGGGACAATTAGCGCCATAAAAGACGGCGAAAAACTCAAGTACGGCGAAGTGCCACAGGATAGGATTATAGACTCCATCCCCCAAATACGCGACCACTACGACATCAAGGCAACGCACCTTTTCCGCATGGATTCATCCGACCTCAAGCCCGAGCACTGGCTCACGCTCGCAAACACGATTTATTACAACATGCAAAATTACGATGGAATTGTGGTCACAATGGGAACCGACACATTGCACTACGCCGCCACGGCAATCGCATTTCTCATACAAAACAACAACATCCCGATAGTATTCACCGGCGCAAAAACAGAGCCCTTCGCGCTCAACAGCGACGCGCGCACAAACCTTAGGCACGCCATAATCGTGGCCGGCTCATCGAACATTGCGGAAACCCTGGTTGTTTTCAACAGCAAAATACTCAGGGCAACAAGGGCCACAAAAGTGAACGCATCCGAATTCGGGGCATTCGACAGCTATGACACCGAAATCCTTGGAAGAATAGAGCAATACATAAAACTAAACGAGCCATACAAAAAACGCGGAAAAAGAAAACCCGCACTTCACACAAAACTCGAACAGGAAGTCGCAACCATAAAAGTTTACCCCGGATTTGACGGAGGAAGGATAAAACTTCTAATCGATGACGGCGCCGCCGGAATAGTAATCGAAGGATACGGCCTTGGCAATTTGCCTCTTCTCGACAACGGATTGAAGGAGGGCATAAAATATGCGGAAAAGAAAAACATCCCAATAGCCCTAACCAGCGATTGCTTCCTTGGAAGCTACTGGAAAGAAATATACCCCCTCGAAATAGGCAAGAGGTTAAAGGGCATGCGCGTAATACACTGCTATGACATGCTCACCGAAACCGCATACGTAAAAATGATGTGGGCAATGGCGATAACAAAAAAATATCCGGAAATAAAAAAAATGATGCAAACAAATTACGCGGGCGAAATCACCCCATACAAGAGCAGGTGAAAATTTTTTGGACACCAAAGGCTTTCTCAAAAAAAACAATCTTTCCGAAGGCGACTTCGTAAAGGCAAACGACGGCAAAAAAACCCTCGAAGGAAACATACTTCCATCCAACACACAAGGGATTCTTAGGCTAAAACTTTCTTCCGGATACAACGCAGGAATCCAAATCACGCCCTCCCTAAAAATCGAAAAAACCGGGGAAACAAAACAGGTCGGAAAGGCAAAGCACACTGTCCAAATAGAAAAAAAAGGATTGCCAAAAATCGCAATTCTGCACACCGGAGGCACAATAGCCTCGCGCGTGGACTACAGAAGCGGCGCGGTGTTTTCCTCATTCAACCCACAGGATTTGCTCACAATGTTCCCCGAACTCCACGAAATAGCTAACTTCTCCTCAAAGCTTGTTTCCAACATGTGGAGCGACGATTTGCGCTTCGCCCACTTCGAAGTAATAGCAAAGGCCGTGAAATCCGCGCACGAAGAGGGCGCACAGGGCGTTATACTCGGAATGGGAACGGATAATATGGCCGTGGCATCCGCGGCACTCGCATTCGTGCTCGAGCAATGCCCAATACCCGTGATTTTTGTTGGGGCACAGAGAAGCTCGGATCGCGGGTCCTCCGATGCTGCAATGAACCTAATCTGCGCGGCGCAGTTCATCACCAAATCCGATTTTGCGGGCGTCGCCATATGCATGCACCACACAACCTCGGACACAAAATGCGCCATTTTGCCAGCGTGCAAAACACGCAAGCTGCACTCCTCGCGCAGGGACGCATTCAAGGCAGTGAACGACACTCCAATAGCGCTCGTGGACTACAATTCGCGGCAAATAGAATTTTTGAAAAAAAATTATTCCAAAAAAAGCGGCGCAAAAATGGTTCTAAAGCCCAAATTCGAGGAAAAAGTCGGGCTTTTGAAAATACACATCAATATGTTCCCAGAACAATTCTCCTTCTACCGCGAACACAAATATAAGGGCCTTGTAATTGAGGGCACGGGCCTTGGGCAGACCCCGGGGCACGACCCGAACGAACTAACCCACATCCACAAAAAAATCTTCCCCGAAATCAAAAAACTAATTGAATCGGGGTGCGTTGTTGTCATGACCACCCAAACCATTT
Source organism: archaeon (assembly GCA_024653865.1). Lineage (GTDB taxonomy): Archaea > Iainarchaeota > Iainarchaeia > Iainarchaeales > Iainarchaeaceae > UBA493. The sequence goes on from JANLHD010000079.1 coordinate 10,761, forward strand.
TCGGAAGGGTGCACATGCACGTTTACGACAAGGCAACAGACCTCGTGGATTTGGGGGTGATTCCGGGCGAGGACATGCTCGCGGAAACCGCATTCGTGAAACTCGCGTGGCTCCTGGGAAACCACACGCAAAAAGAGGCCGCGGAACTCGTTCGAAAGAATTTGCGCGGCGAAATTTCACAATCCACGAAGTATGAAGAAGATTTCACAGGCTAACCCAATCCCTTTTTTCCACAATTCTTTAACCCCACAAATAAGATAAGTTTTTATATTTTGTGGGGTTAAAACACATTATGGTTTATTTTACCGAAAAAAGGATTTCTGGCAAAAAATATCTCTATGCGGTCCATTCAGTAAGGCTGCCGAATGGAAAGGTCTCCAAACTGGCGAAGCGGGTTGAGGAAAGGAAAATTACCGCCTCGCTTGAGGCGCATTTCCAAAAAAAAGAGGCAGAATTGAGGGCAAAATCCGCGGAAGATTATTTCAAAAAAACAAGTGTTTTTTCCGGGCGGCAAATCAGGGGCATCGAAGAAACAAAACTCGCCTACAAAAAAATTGTTTCCTGCCTCACAAAAAAACAGCTCCAGGACCTCTTTGACAGGTTCACCGTCAACTTCACCTACGAGTCCAACGCCCTTGAAGGAAACTCCCTCACCCTAAAGGACGTCGCCATATTAATTTCCGAAAACCGGGTTCCAGAGAACAAGGATTTGCGCGAGGTTTACGAAACAAAGAACTCGCGGAAAGTTGTCGACCTCATAATGAAAAAAAAGTTCAGGGCAACCGAGAAGGACATAATCAAAATGCACAAAATCCTGATAAAAGACATGGACATCCGGCCCGGCTACAAAAAAGTCCCGAATTTTTTGCTCGGAAGAAACATTGAAACCACGCCGCCGGAAAAAGTGGAAAAAGAAATGAAAGAACTCTTCAAATGGCACAAGGAAAATAAACAAATGCACCCCTTGCGCCTCGCCGCGCTGTTTCACGGAAAATTCGAGAAAATCCACCCATTCGAAGACGGAAACGGCAGGGTCGGGAGATTCATGATAAACACCATCCTCGTGAACAACGGTTACGCCCCGCTTATAATACGCAAAAGCCAGCGCATAGCTTACCTAAAAAGCCTGGGTGACTTTGACAATGGATATAGTGAAAACCTCGAGCGCTTCCTTTTGGACAAGTACAAGACCACGTTCGCAAAATTCTTCAAAATCTACGAAAAATACGTTTGAAAAACGATCCCTTGAAGAAAAAAATCACCAGGCAAAAAATCTGCGCGGCGAAATCACAAGCGCGGCCAAGTACGAGGATGAGTTTGTTGAGTGAAAGAAAACCTTAAAAATCAGGCAATTCAATTACTTTTATATGGCATCCAAATTCCGAAGGGAAAGTGGCTATTCTGGTCAAGAAATACACCGGAAAAGCTGGGGCGTATTTAGAAGGCATGTCAAAGAAACCCATGGATCAACTATAACAGGGATTGCCATCCCTGATTTAAAACGGCTTTTTGAACATGCACTCACTGCCCAGCCAATTGATTTTGAAAGAGGCCATGGGACCACTGACAAAGTCCCAGCTAACAGCCATATCAGAGGGATTGATTACCACCGGGTGGGAAGAGTAGATACCATACATCTTCATTTTGACGTTACGGGGAAAAAAGGAAGCGCCGTTCTCTATAGGTTTAGTGCAGCTAATCCCCGAGGGCAACACCCGTATCCTGACCCATCCACATTTAGAGCCCCGCACTTAGTTATTGATTTGGCAAAAAAAACAGCAAGCTATTATTCAAGCAGCGGAATTACTGACGGGCAAATGAGAGAATTATTCCAAAAACATGGCGGAAATCTGCACGACGCATATTGGCAGTTAATTGAGGAAAAAGAAAAGCGCGGCGGAAAATTTGTTGGCGGGGCATCATGCGAATATCATCCTGAAGAAGGAAACCTAATGCATATACAAGAAAAGAATCAGATGAATTCGACGATGGGCGGAGTACAAAAATTATGCAGCGTAATGATAGAATCTGCACTTCCCTTAGAAGTTATGGAAGAGGAAACGCCTGCAATAAAGCATAGAGTACAAATTCTAAGAGAATTAGGAAATTTTGATAAGCACTTCCCATACTTAGAATAATGCAAGCCTCCAAAATACATTAATAAGACAAACGTCTCATTCTATTTTTGTGAAGCCGAAAAAGGACAAGACCGACAAGATACGAAAAACCCTGCGCGATTCGCCCCGCGGACTTTGGGTTCGCGAGATTGCGCGCAAATCGGGAATGGACAAAAGCACGGTTTCGCGGTATTTGGTTGCGATGCACGAGGAACTCGATTTCGACGTTCTTGGAAGAAACAAGGTATACAGGCTAAGGGGAAGGGGCGAGGTTTAAATCCCTTTACTGGCTTGAATTTAGTTGGTTCCAATGGAAACGGATTATGAAAAAATCGGCCTCAAATGCGGCCTAGAACTGCACCAGCAGCTCGACACCGGAAAGCTATTTATACGCACGCCATCAAGGCTGCGCGAAGATGCGCCGGATTATACAATAGAGAGAAAACTTCGGCCCGTGGTATCCGAACTCGGGGAATTCGACAAGGCGGCGCTTGAGGCATTCAAAAAAGGCCACACATTCATATACGAAGGGTACAACGACACGATTTCGCTCATCGAACTCGACGACGAGCCCCCGCAGCCCGCGGACAGGGAAGCTCTGAACACGACCCTCGAAATCTCCCTCATGGCGGGCGCGGAAATACTGGACGAAATCGTGACCATGCGCAAACTCGTTATTGACGGCTCGAACACAAGCGGCTTCCAAAGGACAATGCTGGTTAGCATCGGGGGAAAAGTAAAGCTTGCAAACAAGGAACTTGGGATACAAACAATCGTGCTCGAAGAGGACTCGGCAAGGCCGGTTGAAAAAACCGGCGAGCGGGTGGTTTACAGGCTCGATCGGCTCGGCGTTCCGCTCATTGAACTCGCAACGCAGCCCGGCATCACAAGGCCGGAAGAGGCAAAAGAGGCCGCGCGCGCAATTGGAACAATTTTTCGGCTAACCGGAAAAGTCAAGAGAGGGCTTGGAACAATAAGGCAGGACTTGAACGTATCAATCCGCGAAGGCGCGCGCGTCGAAATAAAAGGAGTGCAGGAACTAGAAATCATCGACGAATATGTGAGAAGGGAAGTGCACAGGCAAATAGCGCTCGTGGAAATCAAAAAAGAACTAGAGCACAGGGGCTTGAGCAAAAAAGAACTCGAGCAAAACCCGGTTGACGTTTCCAAAATTTTTGCAAAAACACAGGCAAAAATAATCGAATCCGCAATCCAGGGAGGCGGAATCGTGCTTGCGGTAAAACTACCCAAATTCGCCGGGCTACTCGGAAAAGAGGTCCAGCAGGGGCGCAGGCTAGGAACCGAAATCGCGGGATACGTAAAGGCACGCACAGGCCTTAGGGGAATCTTTCACAGCGACGAACTGCCCAAATACGGGGTCAGCGAACAGGAAGTTTTGGAAACAAAAAAAATCCTCGGGGCAAAACAACAGGACGCATTCGCGCTTGTTGCCGCACCCAAGCCAAAGGCACAAAGGGCAATGGAAACAATAACGGAAAGGGCGCAAAGCTGCCTCGATGGCGTTCCCGAAGAAACAAGGGGCGCAATCGAAGAGGGAAACACCGAATATCTAAGGCCACTGCCGGGCTCCGCGAGAATGTACCCAGAAACCGACCTCGAAAGCATAATAGTAGACGAAAAAACAATTGCACACATAAAAAAGAATTTGCCACTTGGAACAAAAGAACGCGAGGCACTCTACAAAAAACTCGGCCTCAACGAAAAGCACGCGAACGAAATGAAAACCTCGAATTTCGCCAGAATGTTCGAGGAAAAATGCGCAAAAGGCGCCGACGCAAAAAAAATGGCGGTATTTTTATTGGAAACACTCGTGGAAGCAAGAAGAAAAGGAGCCCAAATAGACCTGCTTTCAAGCGAAGAACTCGAAGAAATTTTGGACGCAATCGTTGCGGGCAAAATCCCCAAAGAGGTCCAGGTTGAGTTTCTCGTGAAAAAAACAAAAAACCCGCAAAAAAGCGTTTCCGAACTCGTCACGGAACTCGGGGAATCAAAGGTCGAATCCGCACAGGCACACGAAATCATAAAGACAATTGTGGCAAAAAACTCAAAGCTTGTAAAAGAACTCGGCGAGCGCGCAGTTGGCCCGCTCATGGGAGATGCCATGAAAGAGCTCAAGGGAAAGGCAAGCGGGAAGGAGATAAGCGAATTGCTCCTCCAAGAAATCAAAAAGCAAAGCGGGAACTAAATGCCAACCACGCTCCATTCAATCAAAAAATTCTTCAAAAAAAGAAACAGCGAATCGCACAAGGGACAGAACGGAAAGGTGCTTGTGATAGGAGGCTCGAATGACTTGGTCGGAGCGCCCGCACTTTCCGCAATGGCATCGCTTGCCGCGCTCCGATCGGGCGTTGACCTGGTAACCGTATTTGCGCCAGAAAAAGCGGGTTTTGTCATAAATTCTTATTCCCCGGATTTGATTGTAAAAAAGGCAATGGGGGGCGAATTTTCAAAAACTCACCTGAAAGAGGCGCTCCTACTCGCAAAAAAAAGCGACGTTGCACTAATAGGGCCGGGAATTGGAAACAAAAAATTTGCACTAATATTTGCGGGGCAGTTCATCAAAAAAAATTCCGGCAAAATGGTGATAGATGCTGATGCAATTTCCTGCGCGCGCAAACTAAAGTTCCACGCAAATGCAATAATTACACCGCACGCGCACGAATTTTTCGAGCTCACCGGGAAAAAAATTTCCGGAACAATCGCACAAAAAAAGGAACTCGCGAAATTTGAGGCAAAAAAAAGAAACTGCGTAATTTTGCTCAAGGGAAAAACCGACATTATTTCGGACGGAAACGATATTCTTCTCAATTCCACGGGAAACGCCGCAATGACCGTGGGCGGCACAGGGGATGTTCTTGCGGGGCTTTGCGCGGCATATTTGGCTCTGGGCGCAAAACCAATACATGCCGCCGCAACCGCGGCATACGTGAACGGAAAAATAGGGGAAGAACTTTTTGCCAAAAAAGGCCATGGGCTCATTGCATCCGATTTCTTGGCCCAAATCCCTGCGTGGACCAAAAAAATCCTAAA
>JANLHD010000080.1 GCA_024653865.1 archaeon
TTTGAGTTGGCACTAAGAAACGCAGGCATTGAGAAATGCAATCTTGTGTATGTTTCAAGCATTCTTCCTCCAAACTGCAAGGTCCTTCCAAAGGACGATGGGATAAAGCTGCTCAATCCCGGGCAGATAACCTTTTGTGTCATGGCAAGAAATGAGACAAACGAGCCAAACCGGCTTGTGTCATCGGCGATTGGAATAGCCCTTCCAAAGGACAATTCCCACTACGGGTATATCTCGGAGCATCACAGTTATGGTGAGACAGCAAAAAAGGCAGGGGAGTATGCCGAGGACCTTGCGGCAACAATGCTCGCATCCACTTTAGGGGTTGAGTTTGATCCCGACAAGGCATGGGAAGAGAGGGAACAGATTTACAAGGCATCAGGCCATATTTTCAAGACGACACACAATGTTCAGTCCGCCGAAGGAAATAAGGACGGGCTTTGGACAACAACAATATCCGCAGTAGTCTTCTGCGGATAAACTCACGGGTGTTCGCCCAAAATTAAGCGCTCTTTTCATGGCCCGTTAAAACGGGCTGAAAGCGGGCTGAACACCTCCTGATCATGAACCAGTTTTTTAAAATTCACTTGGGGGGTTCGAACATGCGCCCGACCCTTCCTAAGTCCAGAATGTTACCGAATTGATTTCCCTCGCTTTCCAAATCCTGGATTTCCATTTCGAGCTGTTCAACAACCTCGGGGTCTTCAACTTCTCCCTGGTCAAGCCTTTGCTTCACCGCCCTGAGTTTATCGGCGCGTTCCTTCATTTTTTTGCTGTATTCCGAATCGCCAATGATGTAGCTGAACACATTGAGTTTTTGCTTGTCCTCGCGCCTTTGGTCGGCGGTATCCCCAAGTTGGTTTGCAAGGGCGGGATCATTTTCATAAAATTCTTCGGCAATATCGTAAAGTCCACCCCCGGCTTCACTCGAATCCGCCCGAATGCCAAAGCGCCTGCACATATTATTTACGATTACGCCGGAAATTTTCTCTGGGCTTTCCTTGATTTCATCGCAACTTTTCACGCTCTCCTGCTTCGCCGCGCAGTCAAGGGCGGCATTGGCTTTGCATTGGGCGATGCCGAGCTTTAACTGGCCAATTTCTCTCAGAATGTGCTTTGATTCCTGCAGGCACCTCGCATTCACCTCAGTTTTGCTTGGGCCGTAATTGCCCATATTTCCCAAATATGATTCAACGATTTCGTCATCTGACATTCCGCACAAATCTTCTGGGCTAGGCCCAGGGCCTCTTTGCCCCATGTCACGTGGGCGGGATTCATAATTTTGGGGCGGTTGGTAATTTCCCTGCGGCTGGTTGTTGTACTGCTGATAGGGCGGTTGACCTTGCTGGTTGCCGTAATCAGGATATGGTTTTTCTGTTGATTGCTCGGGTGAATTAATGAATGGAGGCAGATAGCCTGGTTGATTATAATTTTCCTCCAGGCCTTCAACTCCATTTGCCGGCTGGTCTATTTCTTGCGGCCCTTGGGCTTCTTGTATTTCTTCGTCAAAAATTTCTTGGGGAGCTTCTTCGTCTTCAAAATTCAATATGAAAATAAAGCCAGTCACAGCATTCGTGGCTTTCCATTCGGTGGAAGCTGTCGCTTCTGGCGCGGGTTCAGTGGCCGGCTCCTGCATTGGTTCAGGTTCTGTGGGCTGTTCTTGCGGAAGTGAAGGATTTTCCTCATCGGGCTGCTGGTAATCAGGTTGAGATTCTTGGTATTCTCTTTCTTGGGGATATGCCTGGTCAGTCGGCGGATAGAAAGGTTCCTCCCCGAGAGGTTCTTGGTATTCGTTTTGAGGGCGTGGATTAAAAGGTTCTTGGGGGCCTTGTGGGCCTGGACCATTATTCTGGGGAAAAAAGTCAGGCAATCTAATATTTTGCTCCCTCTCTTCGCTTGCCCTCTCAAATTCTTCGCATTTTTTCCTGAATTCAGGAATTTGAGACCTGATGTTTTCTTTTAATTTTTCCTGGCGCTGACTCGTCTTCGAAATTTCTTTTTCCATTTGTGCCTCGCACATTTTTATTGCCATTTCCTGGGTCATATCTTTAATTGTGACATTTTCCGGGTCATATCCTGCGTCCTTTAAAACCGATTTCATTTCCGGCGGTACCGGCATTCCGGATTCAAAGCGCGAGCAAAAAATGTCCGGGTTGCACGCGGCCGCCTCGGCTTGGAATTCTGCGCACACCGTGGATGCCTCTTGTGCCTGCCCGACAACTTGCGAGACGCTTGTGATTAGCGCTTCACGGTCTTCCCTGCAGCCTTGGATGAAATCTGTGCTGTTTGAGGCTATCCATGTGTACACGGTTGTCATTTCATCCACAAATTTCTGCTGCGCGATGTATTCTGGTTCTGCGGCACTTGATTGGGGAAGCCCCATGTCAAAGCCGCCAGTTTGCATGAACCCCTGATCTGAAAAATCTTCCTGTGCAAAAGTAATGGAAAGTAAAAAAATCAGAAAAGAGAGCGCGAAAATTAATTTTTTTTGAACCATATTTGCTAAATCAAATAATTATAGAGGTATATAAATATTCCTGACAAGGATAATCCGCAAAAAAACGCCGATTTTAAAAATTGCATTTTCTTTATTCAATAATGAACGTAGACCCCGCAGTGCTTTTCGCTTTGGGCGCCATGCTGTGCTGGGGCTTTGGCGATTTTTTGGCCCAAAGAAGCGTGCGCGCAATGGGCAATTTGCACACGCTCTGCCTAATAGGCATCATGGAGCTCGTGCTTCTCTTCCCCTTTGTTTGGGCCGAGAATTCCCTTCCGTTTCTTTTGGAAAACATTCCCCTCGTGATTTTTTTCGGCCTCTGTGTTTTCGTTGTCGCACTCCTTGATTTCGAGGCGCTAAAGCAAGGAAAGCTCTCGCTTGTGCAGGTGATTTGGGCGCTCGAGCTTCCGGTCAGCGTTATTCTCGGAATGGTTTTCTTTTCCGAATCTCTCACATTGTTCCAATGGATTGCAATTGCACTCGTGTTTTTGGGGGTCGCAATGGTTTCTTTGCGAAAGCTCTCGCTTGACCTCTCCTTGCTCGAAAAAGGTGTTGCAATCGCGCTTGTTGCCGCGCTGGGGATGGGGCTTGTGAATTTTCTTACCGCGGCTGCCGCGCGCGGGCTCTCTGTGTTAATGGCGGTGTGGGCACCCGCGCTTGTGTTCACTCCGCTATGCCTTGTGTTTCTTTGGAAACGCGGGGATGCAAAAAAACTTGTTTCGAACGCGAAATCATTTCCCTTGCTCGTGCTCGCAACCGGCATTACAAATGTTTTTGCGTGGGTGTTCTTTGCCCTCGCGCTTTCAGCAGCATACCTCTCCATCACGGTTGCAATCACCGAGTCCTATCCCGTAATCGGGGTAATTCTCGGGGTTTGGGTGAATAAGGAGCATCTCTCGAAACACCAGTGGCTCGGCGCGGCAATTGCTCTTTGCGCGAGCGTTGCGGTTGGGCTAGTGTAAAAAATAGGCATCCCCCCTCCCGGATTTGCACCGGGGATCTTCCGGTTCCCGCTTTCGAGCGGGAGTGCCGATCGGTTTTTGCAAACCTCGCAAACAGCGCAGCACACGCTCCCAATTTCTTGGAAGTATTCTTCGAAACCTACAGCCGGACGCTTTAGCTACTAAGCTAAGGGGGGTCTTGCCTTTTAGGAATTAAGGCGAAGTTAGGTTATTAAGATTTTGCAGTGGCGCGCGAAGGGGGTTCGAGGAGCTTTTGCCAAAGGAAGGGGTAAATAAAGGTCACCCATGCCCCTGCAACAAAGTATGTTTCCGGCGCGAATTCGGGATTTAAGGAAACGAGGTAGAGGGCTCCAAGCCCTGCAAATCCGATTATTTCCTTTGTCCAAAGCCTTCTTCCCGAAAGCCTGGGGGAATCGAATTCCAACAATTTGAATGCGAACACCCCCGCAAAG
>JANLHD010000085.1 GCA_024653865.1 archaeon
GTTTGCAAGGTCGCTCTTCGACCTTGCCTCGCGGACATCCGCAAAATTTGTGCCCTTGAAAATGGCCTTCATCACGGCGAAGACCTTTTGCTGCCTCTCGCGCGGCGAAAGAAGGGCAACGTCCTCTTGGGAAATTTTGCCCTCAAAGGAAAGAGTCTGCGAATCCAAAAGCGCCGAGCGCATGTCCCCGACGGAATTCTTCGCAAGCTCCTTTATTGCGTCCTCATCAAACTCGACGCCCTCCTTTTCTAGAATTTCACGCAAATGCTTTGCGATCGAGAGGTAATTAATTTTTTTGAATTCAAAAGTGCGGCACACGAACCTCAATGCGGAAACGTTCTTGTTGGCGTAGATGTCGTTCGCCGTTAAAATAATGGGGTTTTTTGCGTCCTTTATCACCGCGGAAATTGCCGCCGCGCCGCCGCGGTCATTGCGCGTCAGGGCATCGACTTCATCGAGCAAAATCAGGCGCTTTGAGCCAAAAAAACTCGCGTTCTGCGAGGCCGCGCCAACAACACGCTCAATGACATCCTTCGACCTTAAATCCGAGCTGTTCAACTCCACTACATCCCAGCCGGAAAGCTTTCCAATTAGGTATGCGAGGCTGGTTTTTCCGGAACCAATCTGCCCCCACAAAAGAAGCGGCGCCTGGACTTGCCCCTTGTTCCAATTGCCAGCCCACGACAGCGCGTTCTCAAGTATTTCAGAATTCCCGACAAATTCCTCCGCGGTTTGCGGGGAATATTTTTCCTGCCACAATTCAGCCATATGCAAAGAATTTGGTACGGGAAAATAATAAAACCAGTCGGATTACCCGGTTTTGCTCTTTGATGCCTTCAATTCCGCCTCAATCAACTGTGCGGGGATTCTTGAAAAAAACTCCTTGGTTTTCCCCATATTCCCCATGCTCTTATGCTCAATGGACAAAAAATTCTTTTTCTCAAGCTCCCCAAGAACGTCACGCAAACGCCTCTCCTTCAAGGACCCCTTTTCAGAATAAAGCCCATATATTTTCCCGGAATTTATGCCAGGATTTTTTGCGACAATCATCAAAAGCTCAAGCTCGTCGGAATTGAGGCTGGACACGCCCTTGGCAAGCGAGGTCGCATCCGCCTGCCCGAATGCAAGGCGAAGGCCCTCTACGGAAACCGAATTTTGATTCGCCCTCTCCGCAATGCGGCCCGCGCGCAAAAGCGATTCAATTGCGACCCGCGCATCGCCGCCCAGCTTTGCCGCATGCGCCGCCGCAAGGCCGATAACTTCTTGGTCCACCGCGCCCTTCACAAAGGCAAGGGCTGCGCGCTCCGAAAGAATCGATTTCAACTGCTGCGGAGTGTAGGGCTCGAAGAGAATGCTCTGCTCCGCCAGCGAACTTTTTATCCTCGAATCAAGCTTCGCAGTGAGGGAAACGTCATTTGAAATAAGCACTATTCCAAGGCGCTGCTTCTCGTACTCAACCACCCTCAAGAGATCATAGAGCAGCTTCGAATTGGATTCGGAAACAAGAAGCTGGTCGACCTCATCTAGGACAACAATCGGGGCAAAGCCGCACTTGCGCATGGATTCTAGCATATTCGAAAAAATCTCGTCCACCGCAAGCCCCCTTCTGGGAATCGCCCCTCCCACAAAATTTGCTATTGCCGCAAGAACAGAAGACCTCGAATTGTACTCGAAGCAATTCAAATACAAACTCTTTGCCCTGCCGTGCGATTCCTCAAGCTGCTTTAGCACAAACTTCGCGCACACGGTTTTTCCAACGCCTGTGGGGCCCGCAAGGAAAACATTGAATGGCTTTCTCCCACGCACAATGGGCTCGAAACAATAAACAAGCGACTCTATCTCCTTCTCACGATGCAAAAGCGCCTCGGGAACAAACTCTGGGTAGAGAAAGCGCTCATCGAGGAAAACGCTTTTTTCCTTTTTCGCGCGCTCAAAAATGTTCTGCTTAACCATGGACTAAAAATTATGCTTGAGGCACTTAAAAAGGGTTGCAGTGGAAGCGGAAAATGCCGGTGCAAAAAAAGCCCGTAAAACAGGCATAACCCCCAAAAGGGCATGTACTTTTCCGCACCGGCAACCACCCCCTTCGCAATTTACTTATGCACCCAAAACCTACAAGTAGTTTGGCTCATTGGGAAATTGCGGTTAAGGGACACAAACCCCTTTTTCTCCCAGAACAAAAATTCGTCCCTTAACTTGCAACACCCTAAAAAAATTCGGAACCAGGCAGATTTATTAATTTGGAAAAAATAATAGGTTCATGGCAGGGACACGCAGAATTCGCCAGGCAGGGATTGCACACGGAGAAGACAGAAGAGTTGGCGAAGCCGAAAGAAGAAAGGGGGAAAGAAGGAAGGAGCAGTTAGGCGAAGCCGGATTCACAGTCGATGGCAAGCCTGCGTTCAGGACCACTGACACCAAATTTTCTGAACTGCCACAAACAACCAAGCTTAACCTGAAAGTTGTAAAAGGCGAAGGCAAATACGTCTACTTGAAAGACGGGCGCAGGCCCGGAAGAAACAAAAGAAAATAAGCCCCGCTCTACAGGTACATCATTTCGAACTCATTCCAGAAGGCAATGAAAAAGAACAGCGCTCCGAACAAGGTGAACAACGAATCCGAAAAAATTTTTATCCCCGCGGCGGCCAGCAGAAGGGTTGCCGCAAAAAAAACTATTGACAGGTTCAGCGCACGAAGAAAATTCCTTGCCATTTTTTTGCCTCACATGAAGAGATTGAACACAATAATCGAGGAAAAGAAATTGAATTCCTCAACCAAGACAAGCTTTCCCGCAAGCGCCGGAGTTGACTCCGCAAATTTCAGGATGGAAAAGTCCACGAGGTAGTAGACCATCAAAAATGCGCCGGTGTACTCGGCCCAGCCGGCAAAAGGCATCAGCACAGCAAAAAACATCGCGGCAAAGGCAACATGCAAAAATGCCCTGATTGGACGCCTTCCCTCGAAAAAGAAAAAAGAAACCGCAAAGAACATGAAAATCCAGAGCAGATTGCCAAGTGCTATGTCCAAAAGGGCGCCAAAGTCGAGGCTCATCGCCGCGACGAGAATGTCCCAAACCATACAATAATACGTTTTTTATGATATAAGTAAGAATTCCCTGAAAAACTGGTGAAATACATAACTTTTTAATGTTTTTTTTATAAAATGCAATAAATGGCCATTGACCAAATCGACAAAAAAATACTCTACTGCCTTTGCCACAACGCGAGGCTTTCCTACAGCGTCATTGCGCAGAACGCCAAAATCTCAAGGGAATCCGTAAAGGCGCGCATGGAAAAAATGAAAAAAGACAGGGTTCTTCTGAACCTTACAACAATCATGAACTCGCCATACTTCGGGCTGAACTTTTACACTGTTTACCTGAACTTCAACAGGCTGGACACAACAAAGGCAAAACAGCTCGACAAGTTCATACAAAAGCACCCCAGCGCAATCTGGGTTAACAGGTGCCTTGGAAGGTGGGATTATGCGCTGCTTCTGCTCGCAAAGAACTCTATGGACATTGCGGAAATAATCGGGGGCATAAAATCAAAATTCAAAGGGCTTGTGAAGGAAATCGATTTTGACGAGGTGCTCTACGAGTACAATTACACCGCTCTAATAGGGGAATTTTTCGAGGGGACACAAATCGGTCCGCCGCGGGTCACAAAGGAAGGCTCGTCCTTTTACCGCGTGCTGGACAAGGAATCGACAAACTATCCAAGGGATTTTGGAAAAGCCACAATTGACAAGGCCGATGCAAGAATACTCGAGCTTTTGGGGGAAAATTGCAGGATGAGCCTGCAAAAAATGGGAAAACGGCTTTCGATGCCAATCGAGAACGTCCGCTACAAAATGAAGAGGATGGCGGAAAAAAAAGTGATTGCGACATTCTGGCCGGCGATCAATTACGGGATGTTCGGATTCCAGTGGTATAGAATTAGGATGCGCACTTATGGAATCGACGCCGAAACAGACGCAAAACTGCGCAGGTTCATTGTGAACAGCAAAAACATTTTCTGGGGCACAAGAACGCTCGGGCAAAACGACATCCACCTCGACGTGAGGCTTCGCGGAAACAAGGAACTCAACGAGTTCCTGGAGAAATTCAACGAAAAATTTCCCGACCTAACCATAGATTATGAAACGATAATAATGACAGAAGAGCCATACTACAACGATTTTGCGCCCAAAATCCACGAGGTCGCCAAAAATTAGTGCTTCGTGCCCATGAGCAGCGAGACCGCGATTCCCGTCACGAACGCAACCATCGCATCCGTGGCGAAGTAACCAATCGAAAGCAGGGTTTCAAGCGGCATTTCCGCCCAGAAATGCCCGAGCATTATGGAAAGCACGAGCCCAAAAGCCGAGGCAACTGCGAGATGAATCAGGCCCTTTTTGTAATCGTGGTACGTGGTCTTGATAAAGATAAGCGCGCCCACGACAAAGACCGCGAAAAAAACCAGCCCTATGTTCACGTTCGGCGCGGAAATCGTAACTCCCGAAAACACGCCGAACTGCGCAATAATCACGTAACTAAGAACCGCGAGAATGCTTCTGTCATCCGAGAGCGAATTCATCAAATTTTCCTTGGTCAGCGCCTGCGAAGTGTAGGACTTTGGCTGCTGCAATTGTGTTGGGGTGTATGCGGGCGCGTATGGGTCGTGCCCCTTTGCGACATGCTTGCCAAATGAAGTCAGGGAAATGTAGAGCGCAAAGAGCGCGAACACAAAACCGATTGCGCCTAATGCAAGTATCGAAATATCCGCCTGCCCAGAAAGGATTAATTCCCCGTAATTCGAAAGGAAATAAAATGCGCTCAGAAGCACTATAATGAGCAAAAAGCCCTTGCGCACGAGCACGAACAAAAAGGAGGAAACCGTAAAAACCAGGGCAATTGCAATTACCGCAAGAATGGCAAAAATCACTATCGCCCCGGGGTCGCCGGCAAACGCATTTGAGAGCAGCGATTCCAGGTAAGAAGGCACCGAAGTCACGCCAAAACCTTCAAGCATGCACAAAGAATGCAAAAACAAGTATTAAAGCTTTTTACTAAGGAAACTGAAAGGATTAAAAAACCTTAAAAGGAACCATAGGTATGGCTCATTTAGAGGGAGAGAAAAAGGACTCGACCACCGACAGTTTTTTCTCAAGGCTCGAGGGTTACATAAGCGGCGGCATAAGCAGGTTTGTGGCATTCCTTTTTTTCCTAGTGACAATCGGGGCATTCTACGGCTATTTCCTCTCAAAGAGGGACACGGACGCAAGCCAGTACCTTTTGCTCGCGCCCGCGGTCATCGGGCTTTTGGCCTACTACGACCGCGCATTCGCATTGATAATATTCGCACTTCTTGTAGTATTTGTAATCATACTCTGAAGGAATCACCATGACCGAAATATCCTCATTGACCACGCACGAATTCAAGGCACTCTCCTCCACCACAAGAACAGCGATACTCAAGATGCTCGGGGAGAGGAATTACACGCTTTCCGAACTTTCGGCGAAAACCGGCATGGCGGCCCCGACAGTAAAACAGCACGCCTCAATACTCATGGACTCCGGGCTAATCGAACTTTTGGACGAGGGAAGAAAATGGAAATACTACTCGCTCACCAAAAAAGGGAAGCAAATCCTTGATTCGCGCCAAAAACAAACAAGCTTCATGCTCATACTCTCATCCGGAATAATCATAGCAATGGTCGGATTTCTCGCATTCGCAAATATTGGAACAGATTCCATGCTCGCACAAAAAACATTCAGCGGAGCCGGCACAGAAAACACATCCATAATACCGCTAATACAGGGCGAAAACATGACCCAAACAGCGGGCAAGGACGCATTGGGAATTTCAATGCCCGGGTGCAGGACCGCGGATGAAAATAGCGGGGAACAAGAGGCATGCGCCAATTCACCAACACAAGAAG